>JAMORM010000131.1 GCA_027063585.1 Sulfurimonas sp.
GAGGAAGTTTTGCTATGATGAGACTTGTTCCATACGTATTTTTAGTTTTAGGTTTTATAGCACTTAAAAACAATGGTGTATTGGATTTGGTATATTATTTGCCGGCATTGCTTATCGGTATTGTAGCAGGGAGTTTAGTCTCGAGAGAAGTATTGACTTAGTCGGTAATCATTGGAAGATTAATAGAGATCTTTTTGCCGATATCTACATAAAAATCATATTTTTCAGCAAGCATTTTAATATCCGGTGCCATGGATGTATCAATTTCATCTGCCGTGATTGCAATTGAAAAAAGACTATATTTTTTATCATTGAATTTGATATGTTCACCGACTCTGTAGAATATTTTTGTCTCTATGCGTTTACTGCTTTGGCATGTTTTGTAGATGAGATTGAGTAGTTTTATAAGATTATTTGCATTAAGTATAATCTCTGGAATAGTAGGGTCGTATGACTTTATAAAGGTTATTTTAGAACTGATTGAGTTACTTGCGATACAAAGGTCTGTTATTGTGAAAATATTTGTTAACTCTCCCTCAGGTTTTTTTGTGTTTATTTTATATGTCGGTGTCTGATAAAGTTTGATGCCTATTTGATCTTCATCCTCATAACCGACGGTTATGGCAAAAAACTTATATCTGTCATACTCAAGTTCCAAGAATGTAGTTTTGAAACCGAAGGTGATGTTAGCATATGTCTGTGCAAGGCTGAAAAGCTCATGTGGTTGTGTTGCACCCAGTAAAAACTGAGCTTCACTGTTGAGAGATATGATTTTTCCACTAGAACTAAATAAAATAAACGGATTATAGTCGTTTTCCATCCATTTTTGTTCTAATGTCATATTCATAATTATTCTTCGATATAGTTCTTAAGTTTTCGTCCAACTTTAGGGTGTTTTAGCTTTTTAATGGCACTTGATTCAATTTGACGGACACGTTCACGTGTAACGCTAAGCTCTTTGCCGATTTCTTCAAGTGTTCTGTCACTTTCGTCATCCATAATTCCAAAACGGAGTTTGATGACGGCTTTTTCTCTTTCATTTAGCTGTTCAAGCACCTGTTCAATCTGAATTCTCAAATCATCTTTAAGAATTGCATCAGATGGAGAAACTGATGTTTTGTCTTCTATAAAGTCACCGAAACGACCGTCATCTTCACTGCCGATAGGTGCTTCAAGAGATATAGGCTCTTTTGTTATTTTAATAACATTTTTGACTTTTTCAACAGATAAACCAACCTCTTGTGCAATTGTATCAACATCCGGCTCTTTCCCATTTTCTTGCAGGTGTTTACGCATAATTTTATTGATACGGTTGATAGTTTCAATCATATGAATCGGAATACGGATTGTTCTTGCCTGATCGGCTATAGCACGAGAAATTGCTTGACGAATCCACCATGTGGCATAGGTTGAAAATTTATATCCTTTTTGGTACTCAAATTTGTCAACAGCTTTCATAAGCCCGATATTACCCTCTTGAATCAAGTCAAGGAAAGGCAGACCGCGGTTTGTATAGCGTTTAGCAATGGAAACAACAAGACGTAGATTTGATTTTGCCATTTTAGTTTTAGAAATTTCAGAAATATTTTTACCACGTTTGATTTGTTCTAAAATATCAGCAAGTTTTTCAGGTTCCATATCAAAACTGTTTTTAGAAGCTTCTTTTGTTTGTACCAGCTTTTTGATTTCCATATAGGTAGAAACCATTGTTGCCTCTGGTACCATATTGGAAATGTCTTCTTTTGTTAAATCCTGAATCTTCTCCACCAAAATTTTATGGTTTGCTTTTAAAGTTGCGTTAAACAGCGGAAGTTTATACTCTAAACGTTTGAGTTCTTTGTCATACCCTTCATCACTTTTTAATGCAGTTTCCATTGCTTTTACAAGTTCATTAATTAGTTTGGAAGTTGGTCCAAGATCAAGAAGTTTTTCTTTGAGTACAGATTTTTTATATGTTACGCTCAAATAATATTGTACAGTTTCTTCTGTTAGCTCTTCATCAAGGTTTTTGGGTGCCTTTTCTGCAGCTTTAACCCAGTCTTTTTTTGCTTTTTCTAAGGCTTTGAAACTTGTAGATACTTTGTCAACTCTACTTTTGTCTTTTACTGATAATGTTTTTTCTTCTGAGTTATCATCATCCCCGTCATCGCCATCATCTTTTTCATCTTCAAAGCTTTTAAACAGCTCTTTAACACGTCTTTCACGATTAATAAGAGGTTCTTTGTAGTCTAAAATAAAGTCTATCAAATAGGGTACGGAACAAATAGCATCTATGATGATACTCTCACCGGCTTCTATTTTTTTTGAGATTTCTATCTCTTCTTCTTTTGTCAGAAGAGGAATCTGCCCCATTTCCCGAAGATACATACGTACAGGAGAGTCTGAACGAGACCATTCAAGAAGCTCATGCTCTTTTAAAATGTCAAACTTATCGGTTTCGTTGTCTTCAAGCATCTTTCTTTGAGCACTTCTGCGTGCTTCGGCTTCTTGATCATTTAATTTTTTAGCATGTTCGCTAGAAGTATAAATACATTTTTTGTTTTTTTTGAGAAGTTTATAAATATTTTTTGCCTGTGCAGCCGTCGGCTGTTTGTCAAAAAATTCAATTAAAGATTCATAAGTAATACAGTCTTTGGACTTATGCTCTTCAAAAAAGGTCTCTAAAGCTTTGTTGAGTTCTTTTGCTGTCATATGGGAGGGTGCTCCAATTGAGTTAAGGTTTTTAAAAGGTGGATTATACCGAAACATTCTTAATGGTTGCTTTTTATGATATAAAATATTTTTGGAACACACTTTGCTAGTAAAGTGTAAAATATACGAAACAGGGGCAATAAATGCAAACAGGCTACTACAGTTCTGCTGCTGGAATGGTAACGCAGTTTAACAGACTTGATACTATTGCAAATAATTTGGCTAATGTTAACACGAACGGCTTTAAAGAAGATCAGCTCATAGTTGGCGACTTTATGCGACTCTATAAAGAAGCCAGAGATGAACTTTCAAATGCAGACAACTCTAAAGAGGGTGCGGCATTTTTTAATAGAACAATGACGAGAGCACCACAGATAGTAGATTCATATACAAACTATTCTGTCGGAAATATGCAAAAGAGTTCAAATTCACTTGATTTTGCACTCTCTCAAGAAGGTCTGTTTTTTGCAGTGAAAACACCCCAAGGAATACGTCTTACACGTGACGGTGCATTTACTCTCAATGATGAAGGAAAACTCATTACCAAACAAGGGTATGAAGTACTTTCTAATGATTATAAAGAAACACAAGAGGGTATTAGTTTTGCAACAACGGATAGTATCATAGAAGTAGATAAAAACGGTCAGATTTCAACAAACGTTCCAAATAGTGTTAATTTAGTGCAAAATAAAAAATTATTTATTGCGCAGCCTGAAAATCTTAAAGACCTTGTAAAAGAAGGTGACAATCTTTACAAGATTGCAGATATTAGTTCTCTTCAAAGTATTGAGCAAAGTGGGGCTGTTAGACAGGGTTTTGTTGAAAAAAGCAATGTCAACGCTGTAAAAATGATGACACAACTTATAGAGACGAACAGACTTGTCGGTATGTACCAAAAAGCGATGGATACACAAATGAATGACATGAACAGAGATGCAATTGAAAAAATTGCTAGAAAAGCTTAAATTAAAGGATAATCAAAGATGATGCAATCACTCTATACTGCTTCAACAGGAATGTTGGGGATGCAGACACAAATCGATACTACAGCGAATAATATTGCCAATGTAAATACGATAGGATTTAAAAAATCTCGTGCAGAATTTGCCGACTTGATGTACCATGTCATGGAGTATGCAGGAACTTCAACAAGTGATACGACAAAAAGTCCTACGGGAATCGAAGTCGGTTTGGGTGTACGTCCTACTGCAATTAATAAAATATTTTCAGAAGGCTCGTTGAAGCAAACGGATAATAATCTTGACTTGGCTATTACTGGAAAAGGTTTTTTCAAGATGGAACTTCCCGATGGGACACAAGTTTATTCAAAAAACGGTGCTTTTAAAATAGATCAGGATGGAACAGTCGTCAATAGTGATGGCTATACATTAATACCGCAAATTGTTATTCCGCCTGATGCTACAAATATTAATATTGGTACAGATGGTACTGTGACGGTCATTCAACCGGGACAGACACAGGCAACACAAATAGGGCAGATTCAAACAACAAACTTTATAAATCCGGCAGGTTTACATGCAATGGGTGATAATCTTTATATAGAAACAGACAGTTCGGGTCAGCCGGTCGAGGGCATACCGGGCGTAGATGGATTAGGAACACTCAGACAGGGTTTTGTGGAACTTAGTAATGTTGAATTGGTAGTTGAGTTAACAGACCTTATTACGGGGCAGCGTGCATATGATGCAAACTCAAAAATCATTACGACAAGTGATGAAATGCTACAGACGACAAATAATCTTAAGCGATAACAATTCCCTAAAACTGCATTGATACTTATTAATATCAATGCAGCTTTCCTTTATAAAATCATTCTTTAATTCATTTTACATCACAATTTGGATATAATCGCAAAATTATTTAGTTAAAACAATAGGATTGTAGATGCAAAAAGCAAATATAAACGGTAAAGTTTGGAAATTCGGTAAAGATGTAGATACTGATTTGATTATTGCTGCAAGATATTTAAATACTTCAGTGCCAGAGGAACTTGCAAAACATGTAATGGAAGATGCTGATCCAGAATTTGTAAATAAAATGACTCCGGGCGATGTTATCGTTGCGGATGAGAATTTTGGTTGTGGGAGTTCTCGTGAACATGCACCAATTGCACTCAAAGCTGCCGGTGTTGCTGCTATTATTGCACCTACATTTGCAAGAATATTTTATAGAAATGCATTTAATATGGGACTACCTATATTTGAATTAAAAGAAGCAAATGAGATTAAAGAGGGTGATGAAGTGAGTGTTGATATGAATGCAGGTACAATTACAAACAAGAGTACAAATAAAACATATAATTTCACGCCGAT
>JAMORM010000132.1 GCA_027063585.1 Sulfurimonas sp.
TGACCTTATAGAAAGTATGGAAAATAGAAAGATTAAGACCATATTTGAAGAAGAAGGTGAAAAATATTTTCGTAAATTAGAAAAACATGTTGCAAAATGGTTGGAAAAAAGTGTACATGATACTCTCGTCTCTACGGGTGGTGGTTTTTATAAGCAGGAAAATTTAAAAAAAATAGGTACAATTGTACTTTTAGATTCTCCTTTTGATGCAATCATTAAAAGGATTAAAGAACATCCTAATGCTGCAAAGAAACTGAAAAAAAGACCACTGCTTAATGACTTGAAAAAGGCAGAAGAACTCTATAATGAAAGAAGACCTCAGTATTTGAAATTGGCAGACATTGCGATAGATATTACTGGTAAAACAGCACAGGAATGTGCAAAAGAACTTTTAAAAAAGGTAAAAAAATATGCGTAAATTATTATTTATAATAGCATTATTGTTTACAACAACACTAATGGCAAGTGAGATACATTGGGCAAAAAATTTTAAATCTGCAATTGAACAGGCAACAAAAGAGAATAAACCGGTTCTGTTTGTTTTTTCGCGACATACATGTAAATACTGTGTTATTTTAGAAAAAACAACTTTTTCAGATCCGAGAGTTGTAAAAGAATTAAACAAAGATTTTGTTTCAATAATAGCTTATAGTGATGAGGGTGATGCAATGCCTCAAGAGTTATGGAGACCGGGAACACCTACAATATGGTTTTTAAAACCAAATGGTCAACCAATGTTTCAGCCTTTAATGGGTGCGGTAAAAGAAGATGTTTTTTTACAGGCTTTAGATATAGTAAAAAAAGAATTTTCTAAAATAAATAAGAAAGAAAGTGGAAAGAAAATATGATATTTGTAAAATCTAGTGATAATGATTTTGATGGTAAGTTTGAAGAACTTTTGGGACGAGGGAAGATGGATATTGCTCATGTAAGTGGGATAGTAGGTGATATTATTGAAGATATCAAAACAGATAAAAATCTAGCTTTAAGGTCTCATATTTCTAAGTTTGACAACTGGACGCCAAAAAATGATGAAGAGTTGAAAATTACTACAGAGTCTATGAAGACAGCATATGAAAATATTGATGAAGCATTAAAAGATTCACTGCATTTAGCATATGACAGGATAAAATCATACCATGAAAAACAAAAACCAAAATCTTGGTTTGATACAGAAGCAAACGGTACGATATTAGGACAAAAAGTAACGCCTGTTGATAGTGCAGGGCTTTATATACCAGGTGGAAAAGCAGCGTACCCATCATCATTATTAATGAATGTTATTCCTGCTCAAGTTGCCGGTGTTGAAAATATTATAGTCTGTACGCCGACACCTGATAATGAACCAAATGAACTTTTATTGGCCGCTTGTCATCTGTGCGGTGTGAGCGAAGTTTACAAAGTTGGAGGTGCGAGTGCTATTGCAGCTCTTGCTTATGGAACAGAAACTATACCAAAAGTAGATGTTATTACAGGACCGGGAAATATTTTTGTTGCAACGGCTAAAAAAATGGTTTTTGGTGAAGTTAATATCGACATGATAGCAGGTCCGAGTGAGATAGGAATACTCGCTGATGAGAGTGCCAATGCAAATCATTTGGCAATAGATTTACTTTCTCAGGCAGAGCATGATGAGATGGCAAGTTCTATTTTAATTACGCCATCACAAAAATTGGCAGATGCAGTAAAAATTGAAATTGAAGCATGGCTGTTAAAACTTCCTCGTCAGAAAATAGCTAGAAAGTCCATTGAAGAACGTGGTGCAATCATAATTACAAAAGATATGGATGAAGCAATTACCCTTATGAATAAAATTGCACCAGAGCACTTAGAAGTAGCTACTGTAAGCCCTTTTGAGTTGTTGCCCTATATCAAACATGCTGGAGCAATTTTCTTAGGCCACAATACACCTGAAGCCATCGGTGATTATGTTGCAGGACCAAATCATACACTGCCAACCGGAGGAACAGCAAAATTTTATTCACCACTTGGTGTTGAAAATTTTATGAAAAAAAGTTCTATTATTTCATTTAGCAAAAATGCTATAAATGAAATAGGTGAGGAGTGTGCACTTATTGCAAATACGGAAGGTCTTACTGCACATGAGGCGTCGGTTAGGGTAAGACTTCAATAATACTCTTTTATTAGTTATAAAAGACAATTTTATAACTAATATAATTAATATAAATCTTGCTTTTTAAATATTATTAAAATATACACACAAATAAAAAATAATCAAATTTTTATCACTCTTTTATAACTAATTTAAGCTAACTTAGCTAGTATTGTTGTAGTAAAAAAAGCTTGAAATGCCGCGCATAAGGGCTTCTTTTAATGTTAATAAGTCGTAGTTATAAATCTTAAAAAAGCCATTAAAGGCCAAAGGAGAATATATGCAATTAGGTTTCCTAGTTGATTTGCACCTGTGTATGGGTTGTAAAGGTTGTGAGATCGCATGTAAAGTGGAGAATGAAGTTCCGCTTAGTACATGGAGACTTCGTGTTAAATATGTAGATGTGGGAACTTTCCCAGAAACTAAGAGAACATTTACGCCTCTTAGATGTAATCATTGTGAAAATGCTCCATGTGAGAGAATTTGTCCTGTATCGGCCCTTCACTATATAGAGAATGGTATTGTAAATATTGATAAAGAAAGATGTATCGGTTGTGCGGGTTGTGTTATGGCTTGTCCATATGGTGCAATTTATATTGACCCTGAAACACAGACAGCAGATAAATGTACATATTGTGCACACCGTATCGCATCAAGCATGATGCCTGCTTGTGTTGTTGCATGTCCTGTTGAAGCAAATATTTTTGGTGATTTGGAAGATCCTACTTCAAATATTTCTAAGTATATTCAAGAACATCGTGATGTTCAAGTTCGTAAGCCTGAAAAAGGAACGAATCCTCATCATTTTTATGTCGGTGCAAGTCAAGCTCATCTTAATCCTCTTGCTTCTGAGAGAAAAGAAGGGTATAGCTTGTTTAATAATATAACAACACTTCCACTAGGAGGGCATCACTAATGGTACATGAATCTTTAGCAGCAACACATGCTGTAGTTACGTTGGATGTAGCTTTACCAGACATTTTTTGGGGCTGGTATGTGACAATGAATATGTGGGCGAAAAGTATTGGTACCGGTTTGGTGTTTATGCTTTTCTTATTACTTAAAAAGAACTCTAGTGAAATGAACGGGTTGAGAACACCTGTTATGATTGCTTCATTTATTTTTATGAATATTTTCTTGGTTTTCACATGGTTGGATTTACACCAAATGTGGAGAATGTGGCATATCTTCTTTTATCCTCACTGGACATCAGCAATTACTGTCGGTGCTTGGATGGCGACACTGTTTGTCGGTCTTGAATTTATAATGATAGTTGTAATGCTCAGAAAAGACAAATGTATATTGACAAAGAACCCTACAGGTTTTTTTGATAAAACACTTTTCTGGGTAACACTTCTTGCTATTCCTGTAACACTTTATACTGCAGGTATTATGGCAGAAGCAACAGCAAGAGAATTGTGGCAAATGCCGACGGAATCAGCACAAATGATTTTAGCAGCAACACTTTCTGGCTCTGCAGCTATCATTTTACTTGGCGGTTCAAAACTCAGTGTTGAGACGAAAAACTTTTTTGGTGCTATTTTAGGTTTAAGTGCATTAATGGCATTTATTATCTATATGTCTGAGTATATTTTCGGTGCTATGAAAGCTGAAGAAGTTGCGGCGATTTTACACTATGTTAAAGGTGATGGTGAGTATGCTACTATGTTCTGGATTGGACAATGGGTTGCTTATATCTTACCAATGCTATTTGTTGTTCTTTCACGAGTAAGCAACAGTAGCAGTCTTTTAAACCTCGCAGCTATTTTGGCTATCGTAGGTCTGTGGGTAGTTAAACATGTTTGGCTAGTTATTCCACAATTATTACCATTGAGTTAAGGAGAAAGTATAAATGTATTTACAAAGTAGAAGAACATTTTTAAAAGGTGCTGCATTTAGTGTTGCCGGTGTAGCTATAGCTAAAGGTGTATTTGCAACGGATGCAGTTGCAGAATCTGTTAGTCAAAGTAAGTTTACAAACACTCCTGATTCACTTTCTTTTTATCCTGATCAAAAAGATTGGGATAATTTTTCTGAACTTGATGGAACGGACTGGAAACGCGGTGGTATTGAACGTCACGGTATAAAAAGTGCTGACAACCCTGATGGGATTCAAGTAAACAACTATACAATCGTTCCGACAGTTTGTTCAAACTGTGAAGCCGGTTGTGGTTTGACTGCATGGGTCAATAAAGATACTATGACAGTTAGAAAATATATGGGTAACCCGTTACATACTGGTTCTCGTGGTAGAAACTGTGCAAAAGGGTATGCTGTAACATCTCAAATGTACGATCCTGATCGTATTCCATTCCCAATCAAAAGAGCTCCGGGTTCTAAGCGTGGTGAAGGGAAATGGGTTCGTGTAACTTGGGATGAAGCTATGGCTGCCATCGGTAAGAAAATGCATGATACGCTTGCAAAAGGTGATGAGATTTCTAAAAAATCCATCATGTATCATGTTGGTCGTCCAAATGAAAACGGTTTTGGTCCGCGTGTACCACAATCTTTAGGTATTGACGGATACAATTCACACACTAACATTTGTTCAGCAGGGGCTCGTCAAGGAACAATTCAATGGGCAAATGATGATAGAAACTCTCCTGATTGGAAAAATGCAGATTTGGTTTTTCTACAATCATCACATGCTGCAGATGCAGGGCACTACTTCCAACAATCAGCAGGTTTAATTGCTGAGGCTCGTAAACGTGGTGCTAAAATGGTTGTTATAGATCCTCGTATGAGTAACTCTGCGGGTATGGCTGATTTATGGATTCCATGCTGGCCGGGAACGGAAGCGGCACTGTACCTTTATTTAGCTAATCGTATTTTAAATGAAAAGAAAAAAGACGGTTCTGACATAGTAGCGCATGATTTTGTAAAAGAGTGGATAAACTGGGATAGATTA
>JAMORM010000133.1 GCA_027063585.1 Sulfurimonas sp.
TACGATTAGGAACAATAAGATATTTTCAAATATCAATGATGTTGTAAAGGATGCCGGTGAAAACTTTGAAGCTTCTAATGTCGTCGAGTATAATTATTGGGATAGATATGAAGGCTTTGATAAAAACGGCGATGGCATAGGAGACAATCCTTTTAAGGTTTATCAATATGCAGATCAACTATGGCACTATAATCACAAAGTAAAATTTTTCTATGCAAGCCCGGTTATGACTCTGCTTAACTTTTTATCTCATCTGGCTCCCTTTATTGAGCCAAATTTAATCATGAAAGATAAAAAGCCTATCTTCCAATCGCCTTAACTCTCTTAATCACTTCATTATAGTCTACAATCTCTTGATCTTTTGCAATCTCATCTTTTGATTTATGAGCCGAAAAGCCGTAGGCCATTGGAGTGATATTTTCAGTATCATAAAAAGCTTTTCTTGCATCTATCCACTCTCCGGTATCTGCATCGGTAATCCAGATAATTGCTTTGTCTTTCCATGGGATTTGTTCATCATCAAACCATAATATTGTGCAGCCTATATCGTCAAACATGTACACTTTTCCATTTGCAGGGTTGATAACCTGAGTTGTATTTTTTCTGTCACTGACAACCATGGCACATCTGGCACACATGTCTCTGTCCCAATGTACTTTGGCAGGATTTGTACTGATAGATCTTTTTTCGCATCCCCAAAAATTAAGTAAGAAGAGTGTTAGCCCCACAAGTGTCAGTAAATTTCTCACAGAAGAACCTTTTTTTGTTATTCTATCTTTTTATCTTTATTTGTATCATGATATATATCAAGTAGCTAGAAAAAGTTACAGAAAAAAAAGAAAATTATTTTATAACTTTCTCTTTTAAATCCTCCTCCTGTAATGCTTCACTCGCATATTTTATAACTACAACATGTTCTGTTTCATTGATGAACCACTCTGCAATATGTTCATTCTCCAAAGTATTTAATTTGTCAAAATCAACTTCATCTTCTGGAATAACTAAATGAGAATATCTTGTCGGGTTTTTCATCTTTAAGGCTGTCCATACAAGCCATAAAAGGCCGATTGCTCCAATTGTAAGACCTAATGTCTCTCTTGAACTTGCATCAAGATAAAGACCCGCAAAAGTACCACCTAAAAAGGTTGCAAAATAGGCTGCAGAGTTTGCAATACCTAGAGCTGCACCTTTTTGATGTACTTTTGCAAACTTACTTATCATAGACTGCACAAGCGGTTCCATCATATTAAAGGCAACAAAAAAGAAGATAACGGCAGTGATAAATATGGCACTTGAAGTTGTTGTACCCATCATAATGAATGAGGCTGTAAAAAGAATAATGGAGACTAAAAATATCTGTTTAGGGATATTTCTTTTTTCTCCAAATACAGCAGCCGGACCCATAGCAACCAATCCTGCAATCATAGCAGGCACATAAACCATCCATAGATCACTTTTTTCCCAGCCAAAGCCGTACTCAGGTTTTGTTAAAAAGACAGGGATAATTACGAATGCTGCAGTCATTAGACCCTTTTGCATCGCATTAATAATAATCATACTTAAAAGGTTCGGATCTTTAAGAATGTCGGATGTTTTTGTTTTGCCGTGATATATATGTTTGATCTTCGGGGGTGTTGGCACTTTTGTAAATAAAACTACAATTGCTACAAATGCTAAAATGGCAGTGATTACAAATATTGTACTAATACCGAATTGTGCAGCAATAACAGGACCTAGAGCCATAGCAAAAGCGAAACTCATTGCAATAAATCCACCCATGATTGCCATAGCATGTCCACGTTGTTTTTCTTCAACCAAATCGGCAATCATAGCCGTAACAACAGAACCAATAGCTCCTGCGCCTTGTAAAAAACGACCAAATATCAATGTATATATATCTGTTGAATAGGCACAGACAAGTGAACCTACTAAAAATATGAGTAAACCGAAAAGTATGGTCGGTTTTCTACCGACTTTGTCACTCATGCTTCCAAAAGGTACTTGAAAAACAGCTTGTGTGAGGGCATATCCACCAACTACAACACCAACAAGAAAAGGTGTAGCACCTTTTAAATCAAGTGCATAAACCGAGAGAACCGGTAAAACGAGAAAAAGTCCTAAAAATCTGAGAAAAAGAATACTTGAGAGGGGTAAAACTTTTTTGAACATAGAAAGCCTTTATGAAATGATTTATAACTACTTATAGTATAATTTTGAAATTATAGAGCAACTATTATTTATTAATGGTTTGCAAATGAAAAAAGTTAGAATGACAAAAGATAATTTAAGGAAAAAAGTTGAAAAAATTAGTTTTAGCAACATCCAATAAAGGCAAGGTCAGAGAGATAAAAGCATTATGTAAAGAGTATGAGGTAATACCATACACCGAATTGATTGATGAATTTGAGATAGTTGAAGATGCCGATACATTCAAAGAAAATGCACTGATTAAAGCACGAGCGGTATATAAGGCTTTAGGTGAAGAAGATGCGGTTGTTGTGGCTGATGACAGCGGCATCAGCGTGGATATACTTGATGGTGCTCCGGGGATTTACAGTGCCAGATACGGTGGTGAAGATGCAGGTGACAAAGATAATCTTAAAAAACTTATGCAGGACATCAAAGCAAAAGGAGTAAAGAGTTCTCCTGCGCATTATACGGCGGCTATTGCGATTGTGACAAAAGGGATTGAAAAAACGGTGCATGGCTGGATGCATGGAGAGGCAATGACTGAGGCAAAAGGTGAGGGTGGTTTTGGATATGATCCGATGTTTGTGCCGCTTGGATATGATAAAACACTCGGAGAATTGGATGAGAGAGTAAAAAAAGAACTCTCTCACCGTTCAAAAGCTTTATATCTGGCCGGCAAAATTTTAAAAAGTCTATAAAAATTTACGGCTTACCAGATAGAATTTTTTTTCTAATTTGTGTAGTAGTGAATGTAAGTGGGCGTTATATCTGCTAATTTTTTGCATGATATCTCCTTGTACATTAAAATGTCTAACAAGAAAGAAAAAGCAAAAAGTGTACCATTAGTTAAATAGTGTTAAAAGTATCACACCAAAGAGAATTCTGTAAACACCAAAGGCAACAAAAGTGAACTTTTTTAAAAACTTTAAAAAGAGCTTGATTGTCAGATAGGCAACAACAAAAGCAATCACAAATCCTACTGCCAATGCCTCAATATTTGCAGATGAAAATTCATTGTAATGTTTGAGTAAATCATATCCGCTGACGGCACCCATTACGGGAAAAGCGAGTAAAAAGCTAAACTCCGCACTTGTTTTTCTGTCTAAACCGACTAAGAGAGCACCAATAATAGTCGCTCCTGCACGCGAAGTTCCGGGAATAAGAGCAAAAATTTGGGCAATACCAATCCATAGTGACTGTTTGAGTGTGACATCTTCGACATCTATTGTTAACTTTTTTTCTTTTGGGATATAAAATTTTTCAACGAGCAGAAATATAATACCTCCTATAATGAACATCGTTGCAACTATATTGATACTAAAAAGTGCTTTGATCTGATGAGAAAGTAGAAATCCGACGATACCTATAGGTAAAAAGGCAAGAAAAACTTTTGTCCATAAATTAATATGTTTGAGCGTGAATTTTTCTTTATAGTTTAAAACAACAGCTAAAATAGCGGCAAATTGAATAATGACCTCATAGGCTTTTGTAACACTTGTCTGATCTATGCCTAAAAACTGACTTGCCACTATAAGGTGCCCGGTTGAAGAAATCGGTAGAAATTCGGTAAAACCTTCAATTGTACCTAAAATAACGGAGTCAAAGAGTGTCATGCAAAACCTTTTTAAAAATTTAAACTTATTTCGATATAATACGAGGTTTTATTTTTAAACAACCTAAAACTAATAGGAAATTACATATGTTACTTTTTACACCCGGCCCTACTCCAGTTCCTCAAAACGTTCGTAATGCCATGAGTGCTGAGACTATGCACCACCGTACACCTGAATTTGAAGCTATTTTTGAAAAAACACGCAAGCATCTGTTCGCACTGTTTAACACTGATGAAGTTGTAATGATTGCATCAAGCGGAACAGGGGCTATGGAAGCAGCTGTTGTGAACCTGTGCAAAAACACACTTTTAAATGTCAATTCCGGAAAATTCGGTGAGCGTTTTGGAAAAATTGCAAAAGCGCATGGATTGAAAAATATTGAGATTAAAAATGAGTGGGATACGCCTGTAAGTGTTGAAGATGTTGTTGCAGCTGTAAAAGCTGACAATACCATTGATGCTATTGCTGTTCAAATCTCTGAGAGTGCAGGTGGACTCCGTCATCCTGTTGAAGAGATAGCGGCGGCTGTAAAAGAAATTAATCCGGAGATTATGATTATTGCTGATGGTATTACGGCTGTTGGCGTTGAGCGAATAGATGTAACAAACATTGATGCGCTTATTGCAGGAAGTCAGAAAGCGCTTATGCTTCCTCCGGGTCTTGCAATTATAGGACTCTCAAATGCTGCAATAGAAAAAATCGGTGAGGGAGAAGGATACTATTTTAACCTTGCCTCTGAGATTAAAAAACAGCGTCAAAATACGACGGCTTATACTGCTGCAACAACGCTGATTATCGGTCTTTTAGAGGTTTTAGAGACAATAGAGAAAGAGGGTGGTTTTGGAGTGCTTTATTGCAACACTGCAAGACGCGCCAAAGCTACAAGAGCAGCGTTAGAAGCGATTGGTCTGCACAGCTATCCTAAAGTACCTGCAAGAAGCATGACAACTATTGATGACAAAGATGCAGCAAAAATACGCAGTGCATTAAAAGAAGAGTATGGCGTGAATGTAGCCGGTGGACAAGACCATCTTAAAGGTAAAATATTTCGTATAAATCAAATGGGATTGATTGCGCCGTATGAGTCTATCTGGGTTGTGAATGCCATAGAATTGATACTACATCGTTTGGGACGTTTAGAGTATGCAGGGATTGCTTCAAAAGTATA
>JAMORM010000134.1 GCA_027063585.1 Sulfurimonas sp.
GTACTTTTTCAGCTCATTCGTCACACCTGCACCATCAGCAATATAGACATTTTCTATAAATCTGCTTTCATATTTGTCATCTTTATAAAAATGTGAAACTGCCGACTGAATCAGAGTAAACCTTTGATAATCTTCATTAAAAGCTTCATTCTCTTCATCTTCAGGTAAAATTTCACCACTCTCATACAGCTCTTCTTCTACATCTTTACTATCTGAAAATTCATCAATATCTTCAAGAGAATCTAAATCCTCAATATCGCCAAATTCATCTAAGGAGTCCATAGACCCCTCCTCAACGTCTATATCTTCTAGGTCGATGCCTCCATCAAGCTCCAAATCGACATTTTCATCAATATCTTCATTGAGTAAAATATCTTCAGCTTCTTCCCCCATCAGCATATCTAAATGCTCCGCATATAAAAGTTGTGAATTTTCAAAAACTGCCACAGAGATAAAAGCGTCTTGCACAAGAACATACATAGCCAAATTGTTGTTGATTTTATCTTGAAAGAAATTTGCCAAAATAACAAAAGGAGAAAATATCATATCAATTCCGATATCTTCATACTCGTGTTCTATCTGATAAATATCATTTTTTGCAGTATAAAAGCTCCATTTATTATCAAAACATTTGTACTCAGACATCGACAAGTCATAATAATAACTCAACTTATTCTTTTCACATGTAGGAATGGCTCCCTGAACTATGGAAGTGTCTAAAATAGATATATAAAAATAGGGAGATTCTTTTATATACTCAGAGATAAAATCATGCATTTGATTGTTAAACAAAGTTGTATTAAACTCTGTACTAACTTCCTCGACAATACCTTTTTTTGAGCATAACTCTATATGAACTAATGTGCTCTCCCTTTGGACAACAATATTCACAAGGACTTTAAGGTATAAAGACTCCAGTATTGTACTCAGCACTCACTATCCCCTAACGGGTGTGCTTTGTTATAATTTTGTTGTTTCAATGCACTGCCTAATTTTGTGTATATCTGCGTTGTCGCCATCGATGAATGTCCCAACAGCTCACTAACGTCGACTATCGGTGCTCCTCCGTTTAGCAAAGAGGATGCATAAGAGTGACGAAGCTGGTGAGGCGTTACTTTCAAGGCTACACGCTTAAATATTTTAGTTATCATATATCTTAGACTATTTTCGCTTAATCTTTCGCCATTTTTCTCAAAAAGAAATTTTTTTACCACAAAAGTCGATAAATATTCATCAAATAATGCTCTTGTAGTTTTTAGAAGCGGTATATCTCTTTGTTTATTACCTTTTCCTATAACTCGTATCCATTCATTAGTGATATTTTGAAGTTCTAAAGAGGCAAGTTCAGAGATACGTAACCCTAATGTATATAACATGCTTACAAGCAGTTTTTCCTGCAAATCAGACTGAGAAAGTGCTTCTAAAATATGTGCATGTGACACAGGTTTTGGCAGTGTTTTTGCAACTTTTATGCTCTCATCGGCCTGCAGTGTTACATGTAAATCCTGTTCATTTAAAAATTCAACAAAACTTCTAATAGCGCTTAATTTTTTACTGATTGTTTTTGCATTTAAGTCGGCTATATAAATGCGGTAAGGCATTAAATTGAAAACTGTGTGCCCGTCTTCTTGCACTATCTCTATATACTTTAATGCCTCATCAAGAGCAACAGCATATGTTTTTACAGTTAAATCTGAGTAACCCCGATGCTCTTCTAAAGAGAGAAGAAACTCTTTTTTATATTTATCTATTGACTTTCTCAAGAAGCTTCTCAAAATCACTATAATACTTTGCTGCTTCACGCACCAGCTTGTTGTCTGTAATGACACTCGGAGCAAGTTTTTTGTAAGAATCTACCATTATTTCGCTCATTAGTTTTATTCTCGCTCTATCGGCATCACTTATTGTATCTTTTGCTGCTATTTTATTAATCTCTCGCATATACTGTTTTGCCTGATCTATATACTTTTTATATTTCATAGAGGTTTTTGACTGTGCCATAATCGTTGATGCCATGCGGTTATAAACATCTATGCTAAAAGCTTCATTTGCCAATTTATACGCTTCATCATAATCACCTATTTCGTAATAATATTGCGCTTCTATAGACTTTTCATAGGATGGATTGATTAAAAAATAGATGCCCATAATGACTAAAAAAAGAGCTGCTAAACCCGGAAAAAGAAATTTATTGTTCATGTTTGAGTAACCCCTCTTTTATTAAGGTCCTGGCTTCTTCAAGTTCAAGCCCTCCAATATCTATTAAATCACTGATGTAATAGGTAATTGTACCAAAAGGTTTGGGAATAACAAACTTATCCCACGAATGAAGCTGCCAAAAGCTGCTCGGCTTAATCTCCACAAGCGTAATTTTTACACCTGCTTTTTGTGCCATAACGATGATACCGTCTGCTACTTCATGACGAGGTCCCTTGGGACCATCAGGCGTAATACCCAAGTCATAACCCTCTTTTAAACTCTTTATAGCCTGTAGCAATGCTCTTGCAGCATTACGTCTGCTTGAACCTCTAATGGTTCCAAAACCGAAGTAGCTCAGAGTTTTTGCAATGAGTGTACCGTCAAAATGATCTGAAATAATGAGTTTTACATGTGGAGTTTTTCTGTATTTTAAATAAGCATAAGGAATCATTAAAAGCTCTCCATGCCAACAAGCCATTATGAAATTTTCATCACTGAGACTTTTTGGAGCATGAAAAACTTTTTTGTTTGTAAAATAAAGGACTTTTATAAGCAAAGAGCCTATAAAAGGCAGAAGATATAGAGCAAGTTTTCGACTGATTTTTTTAAGCAACGATTTCGCCTGTTAAAATTGTTCTACCGATTGCGGTAATTTTAACATCTCTAAACTCTCCTAATAATTCTTCACTCCCTTTCACTTTTACAACAAGATTGTTGTCACTTCTGCCTGAGACAAAATTATCTTTGTTTAAATTTTCAAAATAGACTTTGAATGTCTGTCCGAGATATTTGGCATTTATTTCATCCAAGAGTTCATTATGTAATGACTGCAAATATGCAAGTCTGTCCGATGCCACATCTTCATCGACTACATTTGTAAAATGCTCTGCTTCAGTCTCAGGACGAGGCGAATACTTAAATGAAAAAATCTGATCAAATTTCACCTGTTTCATAACATCAATAGTATCGGCAAAATCTTCATCGCTCTCACCCGGAAATGCCACAATAATATCTGTTGAAATACTTACCTCAGGGCAAACCGAACGAAGTTTTTGTACACGGTTTAAGAACCATTCTTTTGTATATCCGCGTTTCATCTCTTTGAGCACTTTACTTGAACCGCTCTGAAGCGGCATGTGCATAGATTTACAGATTTTAGGATTTTTTGCAAACTCTTCTATAAATTCATCATCCATGTGAAAAGGATGAGGAGAGGTAAAACGAATGCGTTCGAGTCCTTCTATTTTTGAAAGTCTTCTCAAAAGTTCCGTAAAATTTACTTTTTCATGTTCACTTGATGAGAAACGGCGTCCGTAATTATTTACATTTTGACCAAGTAAAAAAATCTCTTTTGCACCATTATTTACCGCACGCTTTGCTTCATTTATAATCAATGCATCAGGAATAGAGATCTCATCGCCGCGAGTTTTTGGAACAATACAATAGGTGCATTGCTTGTCACAGCCTATAGAGATGTTGATGTATGCCTTGTATGGAGATGTTCTAAAATCATCAAAAGCGAATTCACTCTCATCATAATTGATATCAATTTCAACGGCTTTGTCTTTATGTAAAATTTCACTAATTTTAGAAACATTTCTTGCGCCTAAAACAAAGTTCACATAGGGAGCACGCTTAATGATCTCTTCACCGAGGTGCGAAGCCGTACATCCACAGACACCGATTTTTGCCGATGTTTTTTTTCTCTTGTTAAATCCACCGAGTTCAGAAAAAAGTTTATGTACGGGACGTTCTCTTACTGAACATGTATTTATCAAAATCAGGTCGGCATCTTCGAGGGTTTGCGTGGTTTCATACCCCTCTTTTTCACGTAATTGCGCTATCATATGCTCAGAATCACGACTATTCATAGCACAACCTAAGGTTTCAATAAATAACTTTTTACTCATACGCTGCTCTTTAGCTCATTATGTGAACTTGGTACATGTAGTCATTGTCTGACAACCCATACTTCACTTCACTCATATAAAAACTTTTTCCCATTGCTTCATAATGGTCTTGAAGTTCCAACAAATCTTTATGTGAATTTTCTCTGTCAAAATAAAATATAATACTGTCGTTTTTTGCTACTTCTGCATCCAACTTAGCCAAATCAACTTTTTTAGGTTTTGATTCTAAATCAGTTCTTGCAAATTTCAAATCCATTTTTTTTCCTTTAATTTATTCTATAAATTTAAGGGAACCTTTTTTATTCCCTATTTACATGTCAAAGGAAGTATACCCTCAAGGGGCACCTTGATTCCTTTGACTACGTTAACACTAGGTTTTCTTCGGCAGAAAGCCCACGCCGCAATACGGCTTTTTTATAACTCTTAAAAAGTTTTGCATTATACTTAATATCTACTAAAAATTGGGTTAAATTTTGTTTGTTCATTAAAAGACCTACCGCCCAGGTTAAAACCTGGGTTCCGAAAAAACCTTACTGGCTCTTCACAAGCACAGTTAAAGATGTTTTTAGTAGATATTGGGTATACTTATGCACTTCAATTAAGAAATCCCCCACATAACAATTATCAATGTCAGATTTCTTAAAAATACTAAGGAACTTACTATGGAAAAAATATTAGATATTGCCGAAGCTATCGGACATGAAAAGGGTTTACAACCTGAAAAAGTCATGGAAGCACTCAAAACAGCTTTTGTACAGACTGCAAAACGCGTCATCGGACACAACTTTGCTTTTGAAGCACAAATCGATGAAGATACAAAAAATATAAAAATTGTTCAAACAATTACGGTTGTTGCAG
>JAMORM010000135.1 GCA_027063585.1 Sulfurimonas sp.
TTTCCAAATAAAGAGACATATACAACCTCTTTTCTTTTTATTCTATCAGCAAAATTATCTTCAATAAATTTATTCCAGAAAAAAGTTTTTCCAATTCCCCACTCTCCATTTAGAGCAACAACAAACCCTTCGTCTAACTGAAAAATATCTAATAATCGTTCATTAAGCCTTTCTACTTCACTTTTAGTTCTCATACTATTACCACCAATAATCCAATTATATATTCTTTTCCAAGAAAAAATTTCACTTAATACTACTACAATCAATCTCATGCTGTTTCAGCTTATCATGCTTATAATCCACATTCAGGACATTTTTATAATGAAAACACTTTTCAAACCCAGCGTCATTATTGTAATATATACGATACAAATCAGTTGGTATATGCACCCCGTTTTTAATAGTCTTATTGTCATGATACTCAGCAATAGAAATAGAATTAATATAACCTAACTTTGTAGCCAATAAACGTCCATATTTCTCTACTTTCATCCAAGTTTTTTGATTGACTTTTGCAGCTTGTGGGATTATATTTGTCATTGCATAGGCTTTTCTTAATGCTTTTATATCATAATCAAAATCAGCATCTGCAACTATAAAATGTCCTCTATTCCAAAGTTTTCCATAGCCCGTATAATCTTTGTATTTTGTGCGATATTTCATTGGTATTGTTTTCTCACTATAAAAACGAGGACGCTTCTTAATATTAACAGAATTAACTTTGTCACCATAAAGTGTTACCCAGCCACTTAATGCTCCTTTATACTTATATGAATAACACACACTATATATTTGTTTGTTAATAATTTGATCACAATAATCTTTGCATATAAAATCACTTATATTTGTTGCAAATAGAAATGTATTGATCGACAAAAGTAAAATTATCTTTTTCATTAGTTGATTCCTTTTTGTATGGAAAATTTTATATTTTGTCTATTGTATATCAAATAACTATAAATTAAAAAATCATATTATTTATTATAAAATATATAATAGAATAAACTAAAAAAAGGTTTTCATGATGTTTAATTTAATTTTAGGTACTTTTACTGTATTTATAGTCCTATTAGCGATTGCAAAATATAGATATGAAAATGGATATTCAAAATATAGCAAAAAGTAGATTATTTTGCTATTACACACTAATTACACATTATAAAACTCTATAGTATTATTTAAAAAGCTGATAGTAAAGTGCTATTTACATATTACATTTAATATTACTATAAGATAACATGGGGGAATATTGTTCTTTGATGAGCTGCCGCATTTTTCAAAAGCTGTTCTTGAATCACTCAGAGAGCCGATGCAGGATGGAAAAATAAGAATTTCCAGAGTAAATTCAAAAGTGGAGTATCCTGCCAAGTTTTTGTTTGTAGGTGCGATGAATCCTTGTCCTTGCGGAAATTTACTAGATGCACATAAAGAGTGCAGATGCAGTGATTTAGAAATTCAAAAATATAAAAACAGGCTTTCTGAGCCTTTTTTAGATAGAATAGATTTACATGTAACAATGCAAAATGTAAATGTTGATGACAAGGCGAGTGTCTCATCCAAAGAGATGCATAAGAGAGTGGTTGAAGCACATATATTTTGCAAACAACGCGGGCAAAAAGAATTTAATGCGCACTTGCAAGATAAAGATTTGGATATCTTTTGTAGGATGGATAATGAATCTTATGAAACACTGCAGACGGCAATAAGTAAATTTTCACTTTCATTTAGAAGTATAAAGAAGATACAAAAAGTTGCTCGAACAATTGCAGATTTAAATAAGTCAGAGCTGATTCAAAAGGAACATTTACTTGAGGCACTCTCTTATAGAAGAAGATAAGTTAATAGTAGATATTTATATATATTTTATTTTCATTCAGTTACAATAGTTATACTTATATGTAAAAGAAATAGATTTATTGAGGAGGAGGCAAGATGCACGACAGAAGAAAAAAATCAAGAATCCTCCCAATACTATTTTTATTTTTACAAATTATTGCATTCTTGCTTGCAAGTTATTTTCTGTATCTTTTACTAATTGAAATGGAAGTATCTACAACTTTGGTGCTTGTATTTTTGCTTATAGCCAACATATTTGCCATTATAAAGTTTTTTACAAGATATTCTGAAATTAAAAATCGAACAAAATATATGGATTATGAGTATTTTGGGAAGAAAAATAAAGGATAAACAATCAAATTAATTTTATTATTGTGTATGAGCTTGTCTCTTTTTGGATTGAACGAAAATAATAATATTGTAACTGTAAAACGAGAAGCAGTAAAAGCGCCTATGCATCAGATATCAGTTAAAGAGAAAAAAAAAAGATTTATAAAATTACTGTTGCCGACCGTGCGAAAGGTGCATGATGAATTGATGCAAAGATATGAAAGAATCGCAAAAGATATTCATAATAAAACAAATACTCAAGAGATTGAATTATTGAAACAAAAGTATAAGGCTAAAAGTGATGAAGATCTATTGGCACGATTAAAACCGCATCCTGTCAGTATCACATTGGCGCAAGCCGCAATGGAAAGCTCATGGGCAACCTCAAGGTTTTTCAAAGAAGCAAATAATGTTTTCGGTATGTGGAGTACGAATGCAAAGGAGTCGCGCATTGCAGCCAGTGAGAAAAGAGGCGGTAAACGTACAATATGGCTTAAAAAATTTGACACTATTGAAGACTCTATACGTGCTTATTATGAGATGATTGCAAAGGCAAAGGCATACAATAAATTTCGTCAACAGCGTTTACATTATGACGACCCTTATAAAATAACTTCGGGTTTGGATAAGTATTCTGAAATGGGACCAGACTATATTAAAGTTCTTAACCAGATGATTAAATATAATAATTTTACTAAATATGATCATTAAAGAATCATTTTTAAATTTTGCTGTATAATAATTTAATATAACAAAAGGAGTTTATTATGCAACATACATTAGCGGCTTTGCCTTATGCCATGGATTCATTAGAACCTTTTTTATCCCAGCAAACACTTTTTTATCATCATGAAAAACATCATGCAGGTTATGTAAAAAAACTTAACGCACTGATTAGAGGTACCGAGTATGAAGAAATGAGCTTGGAATATATCATTACTCAGTCAGACGGTGCCATATTTAACAATGCTGCACAAACCTTTAACCATAATTTTTATTGGAACTGCCTCTCTCCTGTTGTAACCACACCCTCAGATGCACTACTTAGAAAAATTACAGAAGTTTTCGGCAGCATGGAAAAATTCAAAGAAGCATTTTTAAATGCTGCACTTACGAATTTCGGTTCAGGGTGGACATGGCTTGTCCTTGATCAGCATGAACATTTAAAAATACTCAACACATCCAATGCTCAAACACCAATCGCACACAATGAAATACCACTGCTTACATGTGATGTCTGGGAACATGCTTATTATCTTGACTATAAAAATGAAAGAATAAAGTATCTTGATGGTTTTTGGAAGCACATTAACTGGAAGAATGCTTCCAAGGTATTTGAGGATAAAGAGCATCTTAATACTATCGGCTTATATGCTATAGTGAACAACGATCCAGATGATCCAATGTCAGATTATTTGGATGAGCTGCAAAGAGCAGAAGAAATTACTTCTTAACTTACGAAAGTATTTTTTTGCTACACATTATAATATGTAGCTTCAGGATGATAAACAACGAGTGCCGAGGTTGATTGTTCGGGATGAATTTGAAATGTTTCACTCAGCTCTATGCCGTATTCTTCAGGCTTTAAAAGATTAAACAAAGGACGGTTGAGTTCCAAATCAGGGCATGCTGCATACCCAAAGGAGTAACGGCTTCCTTGATATCTGTTCATACGCACATCTGCTAGGCTGTTGCCTTCGTTTTTTGCAATGTTTAAATCTAGTCTAATCTGCTTGTGGGCAATTTCGGCAAGTGCTTCGGCAAGTTCAACTCCTAATCCGTGAAACTGATAATACTCAGTATAATCACCTCTATCATATATCTCGCGTTCAGTATCGCTTATTTTACTTCCTGCACTGACACAGGTAAGTGCAACGACATCATGTCTGTCATTATGAAAGAAGTCGCTCAATGCCCTATGAGGCTTCTTTCTTTGACGAGGAAAAGTAAAGACCTCTTCCGCACGTCCTATTATGTGTTCAAGCGGTTCACGGTTGACATCTTCTTCTGTAAACCAGCCTTCACTCTCATCAAAAATAAGTAAGGATGTATCATCACTTCTACACGGCCAGTAACCATAAAGAATAGTCGGTTCAAAAAGCTTTTCTTCAATAAAACGTTTTTTGAGTTTTTCATAGGCAGGCCAGACAACTTCATCGAGTTGTTTTTGATAGGCCTCTTTGCTCATGCCTTTTGAAGAGTAGCCCCATCGGGATTTGAAAAGCAGTTTATGATTGATCCATTCAAATGCCATCTCAATCTGCTGGGGTGTCAATTTGATTTCGCGTCTCCCCCAAAACGGCGGTGTCGGAACGGGAACGTCACGCGAGGGCATTTTTATCTCAGAAAGAGGTGGAATTATATATTCTTTGATCTCTTTATGTTCAATGACAGGGGCATCAGGATGCAAATTAGTATCAAAATTACCGGCTTCTATGCGGCTCATAGCGGTTACTCCGTCAAAAGCATCTTTACAGTAAAAAATAGGACCATTATATGCAGGACGGCAAAAATCATCTATAAAAGCTCTTGTAAGTGCTGCTCCGCCTAAAAGTACAGGTATTTTAATGCCCTTTTCTTGTAGAATATTTAGGTTTTCAAGCATAACCTGTGTTGATTTTACCAAAAGACCGCTCATGCCAAGCGCCTGCGCATTTGATTTTTCCAGCGTTTCCAAAAAGTTGTCAAGTTCTACTTTTATACCAAGGTTGATGACTTTATACCCGTTGTTGGAGAGGATGATATCCACAAGGTTTTTGCCGACATCATGGACATCTCCTTTGACGGTTCCAAGAATG
>JAMORM010000136.1 GCA_027063585.1 Sulfurimonas sp.
TATTGAGAAACTCGGATTAAAACAGGTGACGGACACTGGTGCAATTGAAGCAATGTGTGACGATATAATTAATGCCAACCAAGATAAAGTCGAGCAGTATAAAGGTGGAAAAGAGAAACTTTTTGGTTTTTTTGTCGGTCAGGTAATGAAAGCAAGTCAGGGAAGTGCAAATCCTCAAGCTGTAAACGAAATACTTAAAGCTAAATTAGGTTAGTTATAATGTTTAAACGCTGGATATTAGATTTTGCTTATTATCTTGACACGTCAAAATCATATCAGAGGCGTAAACGATTTTTTTATAATATTTTAGAAAATGATAAAAATAAATATAAGAAATATGTAGACTTGTTTATGATTTTACTCATATTTATCAGTGTGGGTGTGCTTATAAGGGAAGTTAAACATCATGTGAATGATGAATTGATGTTTTTTAGTAACTATGTAATTTCATTTATATTTTTTATAGAGTATATGCTGAGATTATGGGTCAGTAGCAGTGTAAGTGAAATTATTGTAGCACGTGCTGAACATGATACCTTTTTATTACGTGATGTTAATTTGGCAAAAGCTTTTAAAGAGGTAATAAAAGTAAAATTACAATATATATTTTCTGTAAAAGCTATAATTGACCTGTTGGCAATTATGCCGTTTTTTCATGAGTTGCGACTTTTACGTATTTTTATTTTATTTCGTGTATTTAAACTTTTGCGTTATGCAAAAAGTGTACAAACGCTTTCTTCTGTTCTTGCCACAAAAAAATTTGAATTTTTAACATTAAGTATATTTGCTTCTGTTGTCATTTTTGTATCTTCTGTTCTTATATATGTGATGGAAGGCAACAACCCGGATTCGCCTGTTAACACTCTTTTTGAAGCTGTATACTGGTCCATAGTAACCATTGCTACTGTAGGATATGGTGATATAGTTCCTGTAACGCAAGAAGGTAGATTTGTGGCTATTGTTGTTATAATGGCAGGAATTGCAGTTTTGGCATTTACAACATCTCTGTTTGTATCGGCATTTACAGAAAAACTGGATGAAATCAAAGAAATAAAAACGATAGAGGGTATTTCAAAACTTAAAAAATTTTATTTGATATGTGGTTATGAAAATGTATCACGTGAAGTAAGCAGAAAATTATCCGCACATGCCAATGAAATTATTATTATAGATGAAGATCCGCTAAGAGTAGAAAGAGCAAAAAAAGATGGCTACAGAGCACTTAATTATAATCCCGGAAATGTCGAGAGTTATGATAAATTAAATATAAATTTTGACAAACAGGTAAAAGCTGTTTTGTGTTTACGTGAGAACGATGTAGAAAATGTTTATGCAGCTCTGACTATTCGTTCTTTTAATAAAAATATTTTTATTATGTCTCTGCTGATAAATGATTCAAATCGTAAAAAATTAGAATTTGCGGGGATTAATACTGTCGTGTATCCTCAAGAATTGGTAGGACTTATTACAAAAGAACTAATAGGAAAGCCTGTAGCTTTTGAAGTGATTCATGAACTCAGAAGTGAAAATTCGGATGTTCAAATTGATGAACTTGGTATTACAGAGCGTATAGTAGAAAATTTTCCAACAGTAGGAGATCTTGAAAATTCTCGGTTCAGGGTTGTCTTGCTCGGAGTTTATAAAACAGCAAATGACAGATTTTATTTTAATCCTTTGGATGATACTCTTTTGGAAGTAGGGGATTATCTATTGGTTGTAGGGTATCAGGTTTTTATTAAAGAATTTGAAAAATATTTACATACAAGAGCTATCAATGACTAAAACAACAGCACTCATATTTGGACATAATAAATATTCGCATGAGATCGTAAGAAATGTTAAAGATAAATATAGCAATATCAGACTTTTTTCTTTAGATGAAAATAATAAAACAGAAAATTTGCCTGAATTGGAATATTTTGATTTGAGTGATAAATGGACAGAGATACAAAAAAGTGTGGATATAAAAAATTCTATGGCTTTTTGTGTTTTGGAAGATACGGCAGAAAATATATTTTTGACTATATCTTTACGTTCAAATTTTAAAGATTTGACAATTATAGCTATTTCTTCAAATAAAGAGAGTGCAAATAAACTCTTA
The DNA here is from genome assembly GCA_027063585.1 of Sulfurimonas sp. GTDB lineage: Bacteria > Campylobacterota > Campylobacteria > Campylobacterales > Sulfurimonadaceae > Sulfurimonas. The sequence continues at coordinate 2,102 of JAMORM010000136.1, forward strand.
ATGGCCGGTGCAAATAAAGTAATTCCTCTTACTGAGACAACATCAGATATTATTACAAATATGTTGGAAAAGCCAATATCACATAAAGTGCTTCATGATATTTTATATGAAGAAAGTAATCTCAAAATTGCTCAAGTACAAATAGGTGAAGAGAGTGAATTTAAAGATGAGCAATTAACAAGTATTGACTGGACACGATACAATGGTATTGTAGTTCTCTCTGTCATGCATGAAGATATGAAAAGTGAATTTATCTATTCTTCAAAAGCAAAACACCATATTATTAAACCCGGTGATGTTTTGATAGTTGTCGGTTTTGAAAAAGATATTCAAAATTTTGAAAATAAAATAAGGAGTAGGCGATATGTCAATTGGAGTCATTGGAGCTGGTAAATGGGGGAGTGCTTTGGCATTTGCTTTTAGTGAAAAAAACAATGTGCTTATAACATCCAGAACCCCTAGAGATTTGGACAATTTTGTAACTCTTGATGAAATACTCGAATGTGAATATCTCATTATTACCGTACCGGCGCAACAAGTTGCGGCTTGGCTTGAAGAAAATTTTATATTTAAAAACCAGAAAATTCTTGTTGCTTCCAAAGGCATAGAAGCAAAAACAGGTAGATTTTTAAATGAAATATATGAAAAACATGTGCCAAGTGAAAATATTGCTTTTCTTTCAGGTCCTTCTTTTGCCTCAGAAGTAATGCAGTCTTTACCGACAGCTTTAGTTGTAAACTCGCATAACAAAGAGCTTGCAAAGGAGTTAAGTGCCCTGTTTCCTTCTTTTATTAAAACATATACATCAAACGATGTTATAGGCGCAGAAGTCTGTGGTGCCTATAAAAATGTGATTGCGATTGCTGCAGGTATATGTAATGGTTTGAAACTTGGGAATAATGCAGCTGCAGCTTTAATATCTCGCGGTTTGGTTGAAATGCAGCGTTTTGGACTCTCTTATGGTGCCAAAGAGGAGAGTTTTATAGGTTTAAGTGGAGCAGGAGATTTATTTCTCACAGCTTCATCACCAATGAGTAGAAACTTTAGAGTCGGGCTTGGTTTAGCCAAAGGACAAAGTCAAAAGGAAATACTTAAATCATTAGGTGAAGTTGCAGAAGGCATAGGCACAACGTACGCTTTGCATGATATTTCTGTAAAATATGATTTATACCTGCCCATTGCAAGAGAAGTTTATTTAATGTTAGAGGGTAAAAATCCGACTGAAAGTTTGAAAGATTTACTGACAAATTAGGAATTATATGAAGATATTATTAGCCTTTAGTATAGCTATTTTCGCTTTTGGTATAAGTATGTTTGTATTTACTTTACAACAAAGTGCACTCATGGGATGTATAGCCTTTTTAGTAACGCTCTGGACCAATGAAGCGCTGCCTTTAGGTGTTGTCTCTCTTTTACCTATTGTCCTTTTTCCTGCTTTTGGGATTATTGACACAAAAATGACGGCAGTAAATTATGCAAATCCTATTATTTATCTTTTTTTCGGCGGTTTTTTACTCTCTATTGCTGTTGAAAAAACAAATCTCCATTTACATGTAGCCAACAAACTTTTAAACATTTTTCCTGCAACGCCAAGAGGTATGATATTTTCACTCGCATGTACATCAGGACTTTTAAGTTCTGTTTTGTCAAACACTACAACAACTTTGCTATTAATACCTATGGCAATTTTTTTAACAGATAATGTAAAATTAAAAATGCGGTTTGCACTTGCAATAGCCTATGGTGCGAGTATTGGTGGTATTTTAACGCCTATAGGAACGCCTCCAAACCTTATTCTTTTAGGTATTATGCAAGAGCATAACATGCAGCTTATTTCATTCTTTCAATGGATGCTGATGGTAGCTCCTTTATCTGCTGCGATGTTGATAAGTGTTGCATTTTTATTGAGTTATGGCGTAAACAATATACAGATACAAACTGAAATAAAAAATAATATTTTAAATAAATCGCAAAAAAAAGTAATGTATTTGATGCTAGGTTTAATTTTAGTATTGTTTGTTAATGCACCGATTAGACCTTACTGGAATGGGCTTGGAATGAGTGAAAGCGGTATACTGCTTGGTTTTGGTCTGGCTTTGTTTATGCCGCCTTTGAATATACTTGATTGGAATGAAGACAGTAAAAAAATACCGTATGCCATTATGTTTTTATTTGGCGCAGGGTTTTCTATAGCTAAAGCTTTTGCTCAAACAGGGCTGGCGGATGAAGTGGCATTATATCTGCTGAGTATGATGCATCTCTCACCTCTCTTGCTACTCCTAAGTGTTGCGGTGCTTATTACATTTACGACAGAAATTACATCCAATACTGCTCTGATTTCTATAATGCTGCCTGTTATTTATTCTGTAGCCCAACAATCTGGCATAAATACAACACTCTTTATGATGGTAGCAACATTGTGTGCAAGTTATGCTTTTATGCTCCCTATCGCCACACCTCCAAATGCTATTGCTATGAGTAGCGGAGCTGTAAGTGTGAAAAGTATGATGAAATATGGCATAGTTTTAAACCTGCTTGGTATATTTTTTATTGTATTTACAGCAGAATATTTTTGGAAAAATATTTTATAAAAGATATTATTTCTTTAAACTTTTTTTCTTTTTGATATGCATAATAAGGTCTTTGAGTATTAAAAAAATGCAGTAGACCCACAAAACATCTAAAATAGGATTATGATGCAGTCCGTGTGTTAACATGTATGGATAGGCGATGGCAATCGGCCACTTCAAAAAATAAAAAAATAAAATTCCAACACCGTATAATTCTTTCATAGAATAATGTTATCAAAATATTATAAAATATTTGCTAAGATTACATAATTTTTTAAAGGTTGATAAA
>JAMORM010000137.1 GCA_027063585.1 Sulfurimonas sp.
CAATAAAGATACACAAGAAGACAAAGAGGGTGTTTTTGATGCAGTAGAGACGGCTGAAATTTCTTTGGAAATTTTAAAAGAGGCTATAAAAACTATGCAGGTAAAACCTAAAAATATGAATTCTGCATGTAAAGTAGGGCACCTCTCCGCTACGGATTTAGCTGATTATTTGGTTGAAAAATGCAATATTCCATTTCGTGAAGCGCACTTTATAACAGGTAAAGCGGTGGCAAAAAGTGAAGAATTAGGCATTGATTTAAGTGAAATCGACTTGAAATATCTACAAGAAATTGATGAGAGAATTTCTGAGGACGTTCTTGATTTTCTTGTATTGGAAAACTCTATGAATGCAAGAGAATCTCAAGGCGGCACGGCAACAAAAAGAACAAAAGAGCAGTTAAATTATTTTAAAAAATATTTACAGGAGAAATAAGCAATGAAAGTAAGCGTATCACATAAAGAGGGTATGAAGTTTGAGGCTAAAACTGCAAAAAGTAGTTTTATTATAGACTGTCCGGTTATTTCACCGGTTGAATATTTTTTATCTGGTGTGATTACATGTAGTGCAACGGACTTAATCTTAATACCGAAAAATCAGGGCAAAACTGTGACAGGTTTAGTTGTGGACGGTGATGCTGAGCGTGCAGAGGAGCATCCGCGTAAATTTGTAAAATTACATTTGACATACAGTTTTAATTCCGATGCGGATGACGTGACTGCCGCAAGATGGGTGATGGCATCACTTGAGACATACTGCTCGACAATTAATACTATAAGAGATACGACGGAAATCTCTTACTCTATTACACATAACGGCAAGTTGATTCGTGAAAATGAGAAAATGATTAGCGGCGGTGGAAGTAAAATAGATATGGGTGAAATTGAGTCTTGTCCTAGCTAGAGGTTTTCTCTAGCTAAAAAGAACGACTATAAAAAGTCTTTGGGGTCTGCATCACTGAAGTGATCCCATTTGAGCTTTGCTCCACCTAAAATATGAAAATGTAAATGTTTGACTTCCTGTCCGCCATTTTCTCCTACATTGCTTATAACTCGATATCCACTTTTGTCAATTTCGATTTCTTTGACCAATTCTTGAATAAATTTGGTCATTCCTGCCATCGTTTCACCCGTAACTTCATTAAAACTGTCTACATGTAACTTTGGAATTGTTAAAATATGCACAGGTGCTTTTGGGTTAATGTCATGGAATGCCAAAAAATTCTCATTTTCCAATACAATATTTGCAGGTATTTCTTTATTTATAATTTTACAAAACAGACACATAATTCTTTCCTTGATTTTTTATTATTGTAGCACATAAAAGCTATTTATAACAAATTTTTGAGTATAATCGGGACAAAATTAATAATTATGGAGACTCTATTGAAAGAGTGGTATGATAAAATAAACGATGCTAAAGATGTTGAAAGTTTAGAAGAAATTCGCATTGCAGTATTTGGTAAAAAAGGTGTTCTAGCTGCCGAATTTGCTAAGATGAAAGATGCTCCCAATGAGCAGAAATCCCAAATAGCAAAAGATTTAAATAAGCATAAAAGTGCGCTTATGAATGAATTTAGTGCAAAAAAGATTGCACTTCAGACGCAAGAATTACAGCGTGCTATGAAAGAAGAGGCTATAGATGTTTCCATGTTTAGCACAAAATCTTCAGCGGGTGCCCTGCATCCTGTTATGGAAACAATGGATAGAATCGTAGAATATTTTTCATCTATGAATTTTGCCGTAAAGACCGGTCAAATCGTAGAAGATGATTTTCATAACTTTGAAGCACTGAATTTACCTAAATACCATCCGGCACGTGATATGCAGGATACTTTCTATTTTAAAGATGAGATGCTTTTGAGAACGCACACTTCACCGGTTCAAATTAGAACCATGCTCGAATCAAAACCGCCGATTCGTATGATAGCACCGGGTGCTGTGTTCCGCCGTGATTATGACTTGACGCATACACCGATGTTTCATCAGGTGGAGGGTTTACTTGTAGATGAAGAGGGAAAAGTCTCATTTGCTAATCTAAAATTTATTTTAGAAGATTTTTTAAAGTATATGTTCGGTGATGTAGATGTACGTTTTCGTCCCTCATTTTTCCCTTTTACAGAACCTTCTGCAGAAGTAGATATCTCTTGTGTTTTTTGTAAAGGCGAAGGGTGCCGTGTCTGTTCTCATACAGGCTGGCTTGAAGTACTCGGCTGCGGTATTGTCGATTCAAATGTTTTTGAAGCGGTAAATTATAAAAATGTCAGTGGGTATGCTTTTGGTTTAGGTGTTGAGCGTTTTGCAATGCTGATTCATCAAATAGGTGACCTGCGCTCACTTTTCGAGGGAGATATTAAGTTACTGGAGCAGTTTCAATGATAGTTACTAAGAGTTGGTTAAATGAATGGATTGACCTTGAGGGAATTTCAACACAGGAATTAGCGAAAACTTTTAACTCTATCGGTTTGGAAGTTGACAGAATTCATGAGTATCGAGTTCCCGCAAAAATAGTTTTTGGAAAAGTTTTAGAGTGTGAAAAGCATCCCGATGCGGATAAGCTGAATATTTGTAAAGTAGATATAGGCTCATGTACACGTCAGATAGTATGTGGTGCATCCAATGTTAGAGAGGGTTTATATGTAGTTGTAGCGACTGTGGGTGCTGTAATGCCGTCCGGACTTGCTATAAAACCGGTGAAATTGCGCGGTGTTGATTCAGAGGGTATGATATGTTCTGCCTCTGAAATAGGTCTGCCTGATTTAGGCAAAGGAATTATGGAACTTGACGAGAGTATCGGAAAATTTACACTCGGTCAAGAAGTAAATAAAAATTCTTTATTTAATGATGATTTAATTGAAATTGAATTGACGGCAAACCGTGGAGACTGTTTAAGCATTCGCGGTGTTGCACGAGATTTAAGCGCTGCTTTTGACAGACCTATTAAAGAGTATGAAAAAACGGACAATGATGAGAAAAGAGGTATCGGTCGTATTTTATCTTTGACACATGAAAAAGATTTAGATGTAAATTTACGTTATAAAGCTATTGATTTAAAAGAGTTGAGTGTGCCGTTTATTGTCAAACTACGTCTTGGGCAGATTGAAGATACAAGAAAATGTGATGTTGAAGCAATGACACTTTATGTAACACATGCGACAGGTGTTATTTTAAGAGCATATAAGCATGAATTTTTTACCAAAGATGATGAGCCGATGGCAAAAGTTATTCTCGGTGAAGATGAAAACGGGTATGCCTGCATTAAAACACAAGAGGGTAAAGTTGCTTCTATAGTCGGAATTATTCAAAAAGATGAATCGAAAGTGACAAAAAATGAAGGTATTATTCTTTTAGAGGCAAGTTATATTCCACCTGATATCATCTCCAAAAAGATGGCTGAGAAAAAAATAGAAGCCGGTCCTATGTTTTATAAAACATCACGAGGAAGTGAACCTGAACTCACAGGTGGACTTTCATATTGTATTGACCTCATAGAAGCAAATTCTGTATCATCAACTTTTAGCGGAAGTATAGAGCTTTCTAACTCTTTTAAAGAAAAAATAGTGATTGTGACAAAACAGGAAATTGATGCAATTATCGGTGCTGATATTGACAAAGTTGTTATTACGAAAATTCTTAAAAACCTTGGTTTTGATGTTTCAAAATCATCTGTTGATAAATTTGTTGTGTCTGTGCCACAGTTTCGCCATGATATTGTCAATAAGCAGGATATTGTAGAAGAAATTGTACGTATGGTGGGGATTGATAATATTCCTTCAAAACCTTTTACATTGAAAGAAGATAACAGACTTGAAGATAATTATTTTGAGTATAAAAAGCGTTCAATTTTTAGACACAGATGTGCTCAAAGTGGCTTTTTTGAATCTGTTCATTTTATTTTTGATGAGAAAAAAGTTTTAAATTCATACGGTTTTGAAACAACGAAAAATGAATTAGAACTTTTAAATCCGATTGTACAAACCTTAGATACACTCAGACCGACACTTTTAACAGGTCTGCTTAAAGCAGCATCGGCAAATGTAAAAAATGGATATGCATCGGTAAAACTTTTTGAAATAGGTTCTGTTTTTACGCCTTTAAGGGAAGAATCATATAAGATGTCATTTATTTTTAGTGGTGATAAAGAGAATGAAAGTCTTGCAAACAGTGGAAAACCGCAAAAAGTGGATTTTGCTTTCTTTACACAAAAAATAGCTGATATTATAGGAGATATAGAATTAAGCGAGTATGTAACTGTGCATAAACTTTCACATACATATCAGTCAGCACAGGTGTTCTTAAAGGGTGAGGCTGTAGGCGAACTTTTCAGAGTTCATCCTGAAGTTGAAAAAGCTTATGATTTAGATACAACTTTTATGTGTGAACTTGATTTTGCAAAAATACCTTATGGACTGAAAACTGCGCAACAAAAATCTAAATATCAAGCATCTTTTAGAGATTTAAGTATTATCATGCCAAAAGATATGAGTTATGATAAAGTTAAAGATGTTATTAATACGCATGCGCTCAAAGAAGTTGTGCGTTTTTACCCGGTTGATAGATACAGTGATGAGTCATTAGGTGAAAATATAAGTCTCTCTTTGCGTTTTGTGTTGCAGTCTGATGAAAAAACCTTAGAAGAAGAAGATATTACATCTGCAATGGATTCTATTTTAAATGCGTTAAACAGTGAATTGGGAATTGGCTTGCGATGAGTAAAGTAGTTGTTTCTCCTGCACAGAGTTTTTCTTTGAATATTTCAGAAATTGCACCCGATAAATCGATTTCACACCGCAGTGTTATGTTTGCAATGTTGAGTAACGGAGTAAGTGAAATAGAAAATTTTTTACGGGCTGAAGATACTTTAAACTCTTTGGAAATAGTGAAAAATCTTGGTGCAAAAGTTGAAGATGACGGTAAAATAATTAAAATATCTTCAAGCGGTATA
>JAMORM010000138.1 GCA_027063585.1 Sulfurimonas sp.
TCCTACACAAAAAACAAAGAGGGTGTCAACCTTGTCGGCGAAATTTTTGATGAGTGGTTTGAAGCATTGGGTTTTGAAACTACCATCTATAAACGAGATAATATAGGCGACCATCGACACTATAAATCTTTACATGTAAAGAATTTCCCCAAATTACTTCTATTAGGACATATTGATACTGTATTTCCTCCCGGAAAATTTGAATATTTTACTGAGGATGAACAGTGGGTATATGGACCCGGAGTCTGTGATATGAAAGGTGGCAATATTGTGCTGATGCAAGCTCTACGTCAGCTTACATGTAAAGGCGTAAAAATTCAAAATATTGATATACTTTTTGTCAGCGATGAGGAGACAGGCAGTGATGATTCAAAATATCTGACTGCAGAGCTCTCCCGAGAATATGATTATTGCTTTGTGTATGAAGCGGCCGGTAAAAATTTAGAACTTGTAACCGGAAGAAAAGGGGTGGGAACTTTTTTTATTGATATAGAGGGAAAAGCGGCACATGCAGGAAACCATTACAGTGACGGGTATGATGCCAATCTGGAACTTTCATATAAACTTCAGGCACTTGTAAAGCTGACGGATCTTGCAAAAGGAAGCACTCTCAACGTTGGTAAAATTGAAGGTGGTATAGGAGCCAATACAATTTCTCCACATGCAAAAATGATATTTGAACTGAGATATAAATTCACACAAGAGAGAGACAGAATACTCAAAGAGATAGAACAGATTGTGCAAAATTCTTTTGTTCCGGGAACAACATCTACCCTCAGTGGAGGTATACAAAGAGATGTTATGCAGACATCTGATTCTTCTTTGAAATTACTAGAAAAAATACAAAATATTGTAAAACAGCAAATATCTTCAGAAGAGAGGGGTGGTGTCAGTGATGCCAATATTGTTAGTGCATGTGGTGTTGTGACACTTGATGGCTTTGGTCCTTACGGCGATGGTGACCATACGCTAAAAGAAAGAGCAAGTAAAAGTAGCTTTATAAATCGGATTGAAATGAGCAGACAACTTTTTGACTACTTTATACAAAATTTAAAATTCTAGGGGAGAGAAATGGAAAAAAGAAAAATAGGAATGTGGTTATACAAGAACGGTGGCGGAGAAAAGATAGGAAAAAAAATTATTAAGCACTTGCAAGAGCGAGATATTGAAGTACTTAACGATATTGGTCTACGTCATGCAATTGCAAAAAATTCTCATATTATCTATCATGGAGAAGAGCATCACGGAGAAAAACTAGATAAATTAGATTTATTTTTTTCTTATAATGCCGGTGAACAGACACAATATCAAATGTATTTGTATCAGGCACTTAATCGTATTATTCCTATGATTAACTCTTATGATGCTTTTGCTCTCACAGAAGATAAATTTCATACCTCATTTGTCTTGAGAAATAATGGTGTGAAGACTGCTGATTATAAATTATGTCATAGAGATGATGGACATGAACTGAAAAAGATCATTAAAAAATGGGATAAAATGGTTTATAAGCCGACTGATGGATGGGGTGGTGTAGGACTTACAAAAATAGAAAGTGAAGCAAATCTGGATATGTTGATGCCATTTTTAAATCAGATGGATTTACGTTATTTTTATGTGGAAAAATTTATAAATTATGATAATACGGATTTCAGAGTTGATATAGTAGATGGAGAATTTGTAGCTTGTTATGGACGAAAAGCAAACGGAACCGACTGGCGAACAAATGTTACGAGTGGTGGTAGTGTTTTTATTCGTGAAGCGAATGATGAAGTTGTAAATATTGCTAAAAAAGCATGTAAAGCAACAGGTGTTGATATCGGTGGTGTTGATATTATTTATGACAGAGACAAAGAAGAGTACATAGTTTTAGAAGTTAATGGAATCCCCGCATTTGCCACGCCTGAACAAGAAAAAATGGGCTTAAATTTTAATGATAAAAAAATTGATTTAATTGTAGATTTAATTGACAGAAAAACAAAGTAAGAGTATTATTTCGAAAAAAATGAAGGCAATAGCTTGAGACAACAATATAGTTCATATGATGAATGTGTAAATTTTTTTAAATCTGCACAAAAAGAAAATCCTAATCTTGTAAAAGTAGAAACTATAGGTAAAACCTGGGAAAACAGAGATATTATTGCTGTCTCAATTTCAAAAAATGTAGATTTACATGTAAATAAACCTGCCCTTTTTTATACAGGTACAATTCATGCAAGAGAGTGGATAGGTATAGAACTTTCTCTTTCTTTCGCAAAATACGTTTTAGAACATATAGATTATGATCCGCAACTCAATCAAATACTTGACAAAACAACACTTTATATGGTTCCGTGTGCAAATCCTGATGGTTTTGAGTATTCCAGAAATCATTTTTCTTTTTGGAGAAAAAATCGTAGAAAAAATCCAGATGGAAGTTATGGGGTAGATTTAAACAGAAACTTTAGTGTGGGATTTACGCCTAATAAAAATTATACCTCTAATGTTTATTCCGGCCCTGCTCCTTTTAGTGAGCCAGAAACCGCAGCACTGCGTGATTTTGTTTTGGAACATAAAAATATTACAATAGCATTAGATTACCATTCTCAGGGAAATGTTTTTTTTCCTGCGCATAATTTTATACATGAAGATGCAGAGGATGCTGTTGATTTGAATCTTTTAGCCGGAAATATGGCAGAAGAGATAAGAAAAGAGTCTTCGCGTGAGTATGGTATACATATGGGAAAACCACCGGTGCATTTGATTTCTGGAAGCGGAAGAGAATTTTACTACTCTCAAGGAGTTCTTTCTCTAGTTGCTGAAGTCGGTACAAGAAACATCAGTGATTACATTGAACATATGAGTGAAAATATACAGGAGAATATTCCTGCTTTGATCATGGCACTCTCAGAAGTTAATAATTATAAGAAAGAAGATAATTTACAACGGGTGCAAAATTTTGTTGCAACAAGCATTGGTGCAAAAGAAATAGCACTTTCATGGGATTATATAGAAGATGAAACACTTTATTTTGAAATTTATCGCTCAAAAAAATTAAAAGGTTTTGCCCAAGCTTCTAATCGTATTGCTGTGACAAAAATGAAAAACTTTACAGATTCTAATTTAAAAAGTGCAACAAATTACTATTATTATATTCGTGCAGTATGCAAGGAAAAATCAATAAAATCTCCTTATGCACAGTTTCTTGGCGTAAGAACAAAGCCGGCAGAGAATATGTTTTCCAAAATTTTATATCCGGTTGCGAGTAAAATAGGCTATGTTGGGGAAAAGACGCAAAAAAACAGAGATCATTTTGGAAACAACTCATTGTTTGTCGGAATTTCAGAACAAAAGGGTGAGTGTTACGGAGTGTGTGGTTTCTCTCTAACAACAATTCCTGAAAATGCAATTATTACAGCGGCTAAAATTTCTTTTTATCCAATGAACAGAGTTGCAGTGCAGGTAGAGCGTTATGGACAATGGCGTGTCGGGCAAATGGATGAGCGTACAATAGATAATATAGAGAGTTTTGATGAAATAAAAAATGCAAAAATGCTTTCTTATATAGACAGACCAACATGTTCACATCAGCTAGCACAGGGTGTGTGGCGTGAGTATCAGTTTGCTGAGCAGGAAGTACAAGTTCTTGAAAAAGCTTTAAAAAGAAGAGAAGCCTATTTTAGAATGCAGGGACCTATTTCCTTACCACTTGACAGAGCTTCTCAGCTTATGCAGTGGGATATAGGATATGGAAAATTCAGCGGTGGTCTGACATATAGACCGAAACTTGATATTTCATATACAATAAATGAAGCAAAATTAGACATTCAATCTTCTTATGAATTTACGGTTAATAGAGACAATATTAAAGATAGTGCATTGAAATCAGGATATGATGCAAATGGAGATTTGAAATATGCCTGTATAGAGTTTGATTTATTAAATTTACCGGATATGGAAAATACAGTAGTTTCAGATGCATATATAGATATGCTGGCATATAAAGTAAATGCAAAAGAAAATAATCTGCGTTTTCATATAGAGTTAGTTGAACCGATTGAAGGTGAAATAACATATGAAAAGATAAAAAATAGAAATATAATTGAAAGAATCGGATATGATGTAAGTATCACTGATATAAAAAGAAGTGCCAAGCAAAGGTTTGTTTTTGATACTTATGCAATTAATGAAATGCTTGAACTTGCAAAAGAAACAAAAAAAGCTTTTTTTGTAATCTCCGCCTCGTCTGAAAGTGAAACATCAAAAGGCGTTGATATAAACTGGATAGATAATAAAAAGCTAAATAAACCGATTTTAACATTGGATTATATTCGCAAAAGAAAAAACCCACCTAAGCAAATACAAAATTTACGAACAAGCATGGAAAACGGAATAATTAAATTACAATGGGATATTCCAGATGATGACGGATATAAAGGTGCAATTGTTGTAAAAAATAGATTTAAGGTTCCATGCTCTCCATATGATGGTCAAAAATTATATGGAGGAAGTGATAATTATACTTACGATAACTTTGGTGATATTGATGTACATAAATATTATGCAGTTTTCTCATATGATGATGTTCCAAATTTTTCTGAACCTGTATATATTGAAGTAAATAGTTAGAACTTTGTAAGAAACAAAGTTCTATAAAAAGTAACAAATAAAAAACTTCAAAAACTTCTAACAATTTCCTACAAACATTAAGCGTATTCTAAGCAACACTCCCCTATAATTCCCATCCACAAACAGAGAGACCTTGTTAAAAAGGCCTAGAGAGACTTCGAGTTGAAGCCACTTGAAATTGTTTGAGATCATTGAAAACTAAGCAAGTAAGAGACTTTTTATCATAAAGATAAAGAGATAAATTACTTAGAAATAACTAATAAACAACAACCGTCTATTCTATTTTGAAATCTAACTATTTATAGTTAGTTTCCCTATAGTAATAGATAACTAT
>JAMORM010000139.1 GCA_027063585.1 Sulfurimonas sp.
AGACACGCTGAGGATGTTTTCTCACTTCATCTGCAGCAGTAAATAATTCTTCTTGTAAAACAAATAAATTATCATCCGACGGGTTTAAAATATTGTATTTTACACCGAGTTTGTCAAGTTTATAAGGCTGGTCGGAGACAAAAGCGGTCATAGCTTCCACTTCTGCATTTGCAAACTCATCCACCCTATATGTCTGATTTACCATTTGAATATCTTTTATATCCACACCGTATCCATCAAAATAGGGTTTAAAGTTTAAAGTAAAATCATCAACAAGAGAAGACATTACCTTTTTGCCGACTAAATCTTTAGGAGAATGAATATACGGCTGTGTTATCAAAACAAGTGCTGAGCGTTTAAAAAAAGATGCTAAAAGGACAATAGGTTTTCCCTTTAAATACTCCAACAAAATAGATGAATTATAGACTCCGTAATCTGCTCTGTGTGAAAGCACTTCATCGACAACATTCATTCCAGTCTGATACTCTTTAATCGCCACATCTAAACCGGCATCACGGTAAAAGCCCTTCTCTTTTGCTGCAATAAATCCCGCAAATTCAAATTGATATTTCCAATGAAGCTGTAAAGAAACTTTTTGCAAAGCATTAACATTATATTTATGATTTGTTTGTGCTTCAACGGAGCCAAACAAAGCAAAAAAAAGCATTATCAAAATAAAAAATTTCATTGTTTGCCTTTTAAAAACTGTAACACATTTTCAAAATCACCCTCTATAATTTTAACAGAACAAGCCAGCATTAAATTTAAAGGATAATCAAAATCTTCAATGAGTCTCTCTTTTTTGTCACAAAAATATCCATCTTTTACAAACTTTTCATCTTGTTTAAATGTTTCTATATAGTTACATGTACGACTCATATAACCGTAAACTTCTTTTTCAAGTCCATAGGCATAGCCACACTCAAAAACAGTACCGCTGTCTGGTTCTTTACCCCGAAACGGATTCAAATTTGCAATGATAATGTCCGCTTTTTGTATCATTACTATATTTGCATCAAAGATATCCTGCGCTGTTTTATGTTTGTTTTGTGAAAAATCGACAACATTATCAAGAGGATACAGACCCTCATAGCCATACTTTTTACACATTTGAACCAATCTTTTACCAATCTCTATTGAATCAGTTTCAAAAACATCGGGACCGGCTATATAGATTTTTTTCATGTACTACTCTATTAGATAAATTAGATACTATTGTATCATGTTTTTATATAAGTGCCAAACCAGAATAAATAACATATATAAAATATCTTACAATTATTTTAAGCCTTATATTTAAGCAAAGCATCAGCCCTTTTTTCATACCCTATCTTACAAAATAAAAGAGGTTATAGATTATGTCAAACAAATTAGCAACTGAAGATTCCCCATACTTACAGCAGCATAAGGACAATCCTGTAGAGTGGTGGTCATGGTGTGATGAGGCTTTTAAAAAAGCCGAAAAAGAAAATAAAGCAATTTTTATAAGTATTGGTTACAGTTCTTGTCACTGGTGTCATGTTATGGAAGAAAAAGTTTTTGAGGACAAAGAGTGCGCCCAAATTTTAAATGAGAGTTTCATTTGTATAAAAGTTGACCGAGAAGAGCGTCCTGATATTGATAAATACTACCAGGAAGTGCATATGCTCCTTAACCGTCGTGCAGGCGGATGGCCGACAAGCATCTTTTGTACACCGCAAAACAAACCGTTTTTTGCAGGAACATATATACCGCCCGAATCAAATGCCGGCAGTATTGAAGGAATGGGATTTAAAGAACTTACTCGTTTGATTGCAGCAAAAACAAAAGAAATGGATTCAAAACTATTTGAAAATGCAGATGAGATAGAGGGCTTTTTGAAGCATAAAGAGCATCCAAAAGAAGCAACTATTTTAAAAGAAGATTTTTATAAAAATCTTCTTTTACAGGCAAAAAACAATTATGATACAAAAAACGGCGGCTTTTCAGATAAACCAAAATTTCCACACTCTTCCACACTTCATGCTTTACTGATTATAGATAGACTTTATAATGAAAAATCGGCAAAGGCGATGATCACAAATACACTTAAAAATATGATAAAAGGCGGTATGTATGACCTCGTAGACGGTGGTTTTTGCCGTTACAGCGTCGATGAAAAATGGCTCGTACCCCATTTTGAAAAGATGCTTTATGACAATGCCCTGCTCTGCGGTGTATATACTGAGGCTTACTTAGTATATGAAGATGAAAAGTATCTGCGTACTGCAAAAGAAGTAGCAGATTTCTGGTTTAACTTCATGAGCGAAGATGACCTATTTTACAGTGCCAGCGATGCAGACAGTGACAAAGAAGAAGGAACGTATTTTGTTTACACCTATGATGAAGTCTACACCGTACTTGCCCAAAACGGCTATGAAAATGCAAAAGAGATGTGTGAGATGATGAGTGTAACACATCACGGAAACTTTGAAGGTAAAAATATTATTCGCTTTGAAGATGAAATTCCTGAATGGTTCCATGATGTTAAACCACTTTTACAAAAAATAAGACAAACAAGAACGTATCCGTTTATAGACAAAAAAGTACAGACTTCATGGTCAAGCATGATGATAAATTCTTTGTTTAAACTTGGAACCGTCGATAAAGTATACAAAGAAAGAGCTGTAAAAAGTCTGGATAAACTGCTTGAAACTTTGTTTATAGACTCTAAGCTGTATCACACAACCCTCATCCACAAAAAACCAAAAGTAGAAGCATTTTTGGAAGATTATGCCTTCCTTTCTCAAGCACTGCTGAGTGCCTTTAAATATACACAAAATGAAATCTATCTCATACATGCACAAAGATTTATAAACAAAGCACTCGAAGAGTTTTATGACAAAGGTGTATGGAATTTCAGTAGCGGTGAATTTGCCGTAAAAGCTGAAATAACCGACACAACATATACAAGTTCTGTCAGTATTATGATAGATGTTTTAATGACTTTGGGAACGCTTCTTGAAGATGAGAAATACAGACATTTTGCTTTTAAAACAATGGAATACAACTCTTATGAACTGGGGCGCAGACCGATTTACTACCCGTACATGCTTACGCAGGCACTCAGATATGTCAAGGGAGACAGAATCATAAAAACAAATGAGCAAAATATTAATAACTATGCTTATGAACTTGCAAAAATAAAATATCCGTTTATACAACTGAAAAGAAGTGAAGATGATGACTTTATGATATGTGGAGATAAAAGCTGTTTTGCCAATACACAGGATTTAGATCAAATTAACAAACTTATTGAACAATCTTTGTAAATAGTTTCCACTTTAGAAAAAAAACTTCTTTGAGCTTTTCTTTCTTATATGTGCTGAAGAATTCAACCTTTTTTATATATGCATAAAGTTTTTTATCTTGCTGAAAATGTAAAAAAACTTTGTGTAGCTCTTTTGTTATATAAATATCGTGCAGTTGTCCTAAAATATCCTGAAGCTCTTTTAGTATTTTTTTTAAATTACCTAATCTATTTTGAAAATACGGAGCAAAGAGGTCCGTTGCATACCTTAATTTTTTCAATTTTATTCGTAATTTATGTGCTTGTTCATCTTCCAATACAGAACCTATGGTAGAACCGTACAAGTATATATCGTTTTGATAACTTTTTAAAAAATTTACAGCAAAAGGCATTATATTTTCTTCAAGTACAGACAACTGTTTTTCAGTAAGCTTTTTTCTCCATTTTTTTGTTTTTATCCATTTTTTAAATTTTTTTTTAAATTTTTTATATTTTTCTGATTTTAAATACTTTGTGATCTTTTTATACTCTTTTTCTCTGCATTTTAAAGCAATATTATAAAGCAACAGCTCAGTAGAAGTTAATGTATCTTTATTTAAATATGTCTCTATGTATACATCAATATCGCGAGCTTTGTCACAACAAGAAGCGACTGTTGAAATATGGGTATATATATTTTTTGTTATTTTTTTTGGTATTACCGATTGAAAAGTAAATAACACAGAGCGCATTCTTCTCAAGGACACACGCATTTGATGCAGGGCATCTGCATCTCTTGACGCAAGCACCGCTTTTTCATATTTTTTTACTTTTTTTAAATCAATTTTTAAAAACTCTCTAAATGTAGCTTCAATACTTGAATGCATATTTTCATACCTTATTGCATTATTATAACAATATATATATTAAGATAAAACTGATATTAATATAATTTGATTTATAATAAAAAAAAGGATACAAATATGGGACACGAAAGAGATATACTTGATGATGAAATGAAAGAGGGTGCCAATTTAGAAGATATTGTGCATAATGAACGCAGAAAAAATAAAACAAATAAAAAGAATGTTCAAGACAAAAGAGAAAAAGATCCGCACAAAAAGCGTGTTGCCGTCTGGATAAAAGATGAAGTTCTGCGCTATGAGAGTGAACTGAAAGATTTACAAATAGAACTGTTAAAAATGCAAAACTATGTTAAAGAGACAGGGCAAAAAGTACTAATGATTTTTGAGGGGCGTGATGCCGCAGGCAAAGGTGGTACCATAAAACGTATCACCGAACATCTCAATCCTCGTGGTGCGAGAGTTGTCGCGCTTGATAAACCGAGTGACAAAGAGACAACGCAGTGGTACTTTCAAAGGTATGTCCAGCATCTTCCTTCTGCCGGAGAAATAGTTCTTTTTGATAGAAGTTACTACAACCGTGCAGGAGTAGAACCGGTGATGGGATTTTGTACGCAAGAAGAGCACAAAGAGTTTTTACATGAGGTTCCCGAGTTTGAGAGGATGCTGATAAATTCCAATATTAAAATTTTCAAATTTTACTTTTCTGTTTCAAAAAAAGAACAGGAAAAGCGCTTTGAAAAACGAAAAACAGACCCGCTTAAACAGTATAAACTTTCACCGGTAGATGAAAAATCTCAGGATTT
>JAMORM010000140.1 GCA_027063585.1 Sulfurimonas sp.
CTTCTTCCATTTGCAAGAGTGTTTGAATAAAGGGAATTTCCACTGTCTTGGCTTCTTCTATCAAATGGGTTGCATCCTGAAGCTCTAATTTTTGCAAAAAGAGTTTATAGAGTTTTCTTGTTATAAAGGCATCCTCAGCGGCATATACACAGGCATCATCAAGTTCTACGGTTGAAAAGTTCTCACCTTTTTTAACCGTATCTTTAAAATGAACCATTTCATGCCCTAAGAGTTTTTCTGAGAGTTTATCAAGACTGAGCGCAGATTCGGGATTAATCAGCCATGCCAAAATCATACTGTCACAATATACCGGTAGATACTCTTCTTCTAAAAAGCGCAAAACAAAATGCAGGTCAAATTTTATATTATGCCCGACGACACGAGACTTAAAAATACGCCGCATCGCAGCCTTTGCAACATCTTTACTCACCTGATCGGCCACACCCAAATAAAAATGTCCAAACGGCACGTAATAAGCCTCTTCATCATTAAAAGAGAAACTAAAACCTACAAGTTTGTTGTTAATATAATCAAGTCCCGTTGTTTCGGTATCAAAAGCGACTACACTGTTTTCATCAAGTTTGTCTAAAATCTTGTTGAGTTCTTTTTCATCCGTAAGCAGTGTCGCTTTAAAATCCAGTTTTGAAGCTTTTTCTTCACAAGACTCTTGTAATTTTTTTGCGCTTTCCTGACGCTCAGGAGTTACCATATTTTTTGCATGTAGCGTTCTGAGTATTGCATTTTGTTCATACTTAACCAATTCATCATATATATTTAAAAACGGATTTTCTACATCCATTTTATACTCTTCAAAGTTAAAATCTTTACACTCAAAAACATCAGGATGCAAGGTTACCAGCTCTTTTGACATGTACGCCTGCTCTTTGGACTCTATAAGTTTCTTTTGCGTAGCACCCTTCATTTCACCTATATGAGCATATATATTGTCTAATGTTCCATATTCTTTTAGAAGCTTCTCGGCACCAACTTTTCCTATACCTTTGACACCCGGAACATTATCTGCACTGTCACCGAGTATTGCCTGATAGTCTATAAATTGTTTCGGTGTAACACCATACTTCTCATAACACGCTTTTTCATTGACATACTTGCGTTTTATAGCATCGACAATGACGACTTTGTCATCATCTATAAGTTGGTACAAATCTTTATCGTGTGAAATAACTCTGACTTTATACCCTTTCTCTTTTGCACACTTCACAACCGTAGCAATAATATCATCCGCTTCAAAACCGACTTTCCCAAGTGTTTTATAGCCCATTTTATTTATCCATTCTATGGCAACAGGAAGTTGTTGTGTAAGTTCCGGCGGCGGAGCACTTCGATTTGCTTTATAATTGACATCTATTTCATTTCTAAAAGTATCACCCTTGGAATCTATGGCAAATATAATATAATCACTGTCATGCTCTTTTTGTAACGTAGAAATAAAATTTGTAAAACCCGTTAAAAGCCCGGTCGGAAAACCGTCTTTTGTTCGAAGATGTTGGGGAAGTGCATAAAAGCTACGAAAGAAAAAGCCGAAAGTATCTATAACTGTAACCGTTTTACTCATTCAGACACCTTAAGCATATCCAACATATCATCTATAGTCTCTTTGAGTAAATTTTCATCATAGCCTGCTTCAGCGGCACGTCTAAGTCCAAAATTGATTGCCTGTTCGGATAATGGATTATTTACGGGAATAACCGCTTTTACTATGTTAAGGGCCGTCGCATACTCTTTTATTTCATCCGGTGCTTCAGACGGATTATCTGCATACTGAATCATCTCTACAAACTCTTTATCAAATCCCCAGTGCTGAAACACTTCTGCCGTAACTTCTGCACTCGTAACATCTACGTAAGATTTTTCTAGTTGTGCCAAATTATTTGAATATTGTACTTCTGATTTAAAACTCACCTCTTCATCTTCTTGAATAATATCACTTGCAATTAATATTTTCCCGGTTTCTTGCAGGAATGCTGCTAAATATAGTTTGTCGGCTTTTTCTTTATCTATTTTAGAATACCATTTACGAATAAATGTTGCCTGCATTGCCGATACCTCGGCAAATTTTTCACTTGTAATACCATAAGGCTGCATATCTACATTTAAAAGTTTACGAACAGAATTCCCAAGTGCAATAGAACGTGTCATACTCATTCCGAATAATGAAACAGCCTGTGACACATTTCTGATTTCTCTACCAAAACCATATAATGCAGAATTAGCATTTTTAAGCAAATTGGCAACTATCATGGGATCACCTTCTATGACTTTTACCAGGTCACCAATTCCAGCCTCTTCATCTGCATATACACGATTAACATCTATGATAGTTTTTGAAAGCGGAGGAAGCGATTTAATACTCTCAGTAATTGAGCTTTTCATCAAATAAGCCTTTCATTTTTTCTCTTATTATATCATATTGTGCTAAAATGTTTTGAGAGTACACGGAACAAGGTAATTAACATGAAAACATATGATAATAATTTAACCGGTTTAACACAAGAAGAAGTACAAGAACGTTTAAAAAAATATGGTTTGAACGAACTCAATGAAAAAGAAGAGAGTTGGATTCATCGCCTCTTTAGAAGATTTTGGGGACCCATTCCGTGGATGATAGAGGCAGCCGCCGTTCTTTCGGCTCTTGCCCACAGATGGGAAGATTTTACTATTATTACAATTTTACTTTTTGTCAATGCTTTTGTAGATTTTTATCAAGAATCAAAAGCACTCAATGCCATCGCCGTTCTTAAAAAGAAACTTGCTCGAAAAGCTGTTGTTTTACGTAATGGAAAATGGCAGGAAATAGATGCGAAAGAAATTGTCCCTGATGACATCATAAAAATCAAAATCGGCGA
This sequence comes from Sulfurimonas sp., assembly GCA_027063585.1. Lineage (GTDB taxonomy): Bacteria > Campylobacterota > Campylobacteria > Campylobacterales > Sulfurimonadaceae > Sulfurimonas. Next base: position 2,868 of record JAMORM010000140.1, read on the forward strand.
TATTGTGCCTGCTGATGTCAAACTGCTTAGCGGCGGAGACTTTTTACTTGTTGACCAATCGGCACTTACAGGAGAATCCCTGCCCGTTCACAAAAAAATAGGTGATGATCTCTATGCAAACGCTATTATAAAACAGGGTGAAATGATTGCCGTGGTTACTGCAACGGCAAAAAATACCTATTTTGGTAAAACAGTAGGGCTTGTTGCAAAAGCACAAAATGAAGAAGTCAGTCATTTTCAAAAAATGGTTATTAAAGTCGGTAATTTTTTAATTCTTCTTACTCTTGCTATGATTGCGATTATTGTTTATCACGGTATTAAAACTGACCAGCCTACCATAGAACTTTTGGTTTTTGCCCTTGTCTTAACCATCTCTGCTATACCTGTGGCAATGCCTGCCGTACTTACCGTTACAATGGCTATCGGTGCACAGGCTTTGGCAGCAAAACAGGCAATTGTCAGTCGACTCGCAGCCATTGAAGAAGTTGCCGGTATGGATGTGCTGTGTTCCGATAAAACGGGGACACTGACGCAAAACCGTATGAGTCTGGCAGAGCCTTATCTCGCAAATAACTATACAACGCAAGAGCTTATGATATTTGCGGCACTAGCCAGTAAAGAAGAAAATCATGACCCAATAGAAAAACCTCTATTTGAGTATATCCACCAAAACAAATTAGAAGACAAATTGCCACTGCAAAAACTGAAAAAGTTTCTCCCTTTTGACCCCGTTCATAAAAGAACGGAAGGTATATACGAGGGTGAAGATTGTGAAGTGATTTATACAAAAGGTGCACCTCAGGTTATTATAGAGCAAAGCGATGATAAAGAATTTAACAAAGAACAAGCCTATAAACAAGTTGAACAATTTGCATCAAAAGGTTTTAGAACCTTAGGCGTAGCCTTTAGAAAATGTGAAGAAGATATATATCATTTTGTCGGTCTTATTCCTTTGTTTGATCCTCCACGGGAAGATTCAATGCAAGCGATTAAAGAGGCAAAAAACAAAGGCGTGAGTGTCAAGATGGTCACGGGTGATAATATTGCCGTTGCAAAATATATTGCCTCTTTATTAAATATTGGTGAAAAAATTCAAGATATTCACACCCTTAAAGGGGAATCGATTGAAGAATATATTTATCTCTCAAAAGTGCTCTCAAAAGCCATTGCCGAGTCAACACACCCGGATGCATCAAAAGATGAAATTGAAGAAATAGTTAAAAAAATCATGCAAAAAGTGCAAAAAGAACTTTATAATATGCCATTGCCAAAAGGGAGTGTCAAAAAGCATGAGTCTGAGATTATCGCTTTAATTGAAGAAGCCGACGGTTTTGCACAGGTTTTCCCTGAAGATAAATACTTTATAGTAGATGAACTGCAAAAAGCCGACCATATTGTCGGTATGACGGGAGATGGTGTCAATGATGCTCCTGCTCTTAAAAAAGCAGACTGCGGCATTGCGGTAAGCGGTGCGACGGATGCAGCGCGTGCAGCAGCGGACATCGTACTGATGGCGCCGGGTTTAACAGTCATTGTTGATGCTATAAAACAGGCACGTCAAATATTTGAGCGTATGAAAAGTTATACAATTTTTCGTATTGCTGAAACTATTCGCGTTATTATATTTATGACACTCGCAATTGTTATTTATGATTTTTATCCTATTACAGCACTGATGATTATTATACTGGCACTTCTCAATGACATTCCTATTATGACCATAGCCTATGACAATACAAAACTGCGTGAAAACCCTGTACGATGGGACATGAAAGAAGTTTTTGTATTATCATCATGGCTTGGAATTGCTGGGGTCATCTCCTCTTTTATGCTCTTTTGGATTCTAATCTCCTTAATGCACTTACCACTTGATTTTGTGCAGAGTGTCTTTTTTGCTAAACTTGTAATTGCGGGACATGGAACCATTTACAATACCCGCATAGATGATTGGTTTTTCAAGCGTCCGTGGCCTTCATGGACACTTTTTGGTGCAACTTTTTCAAGTCGTGTGGCAGGCACCATT
>JAMORM010000141.1 GCA_027063585.1 Sulfurimonas sp.
CAATCTTTTTCATCAGCTATTTTAGAGCCATTGTACCAAACACCACAACTTTCTGTAGAAAAAGTGTTTTGTTTATAGATATAGTAAGGTTTTGCTTTGTTACTTACTGCTTCTATAGCCTCTTCTAAGCTAGAAAAACTTGTCCATGTCACACTACTTCCCTTTTCAACTACATGATATTTTGCCATTTTGTTTCCTTTATTTTAATTTGTAAAAGTATAGAACCACTCTTGTCTCAGTCATTTATAATATTGCAATATATATGTACTCTTTCTAGAATACATATTAAGAATTGAATACAATTCTTTTTTATGAATATCATATTTTTTAAGATAGCGCATCACTTTATATATTTCTGTATATTCTCCAGAATCTACTAGTTTATCAAGTTCTTGCACAAAAGTTATTTCATACACAACTCTTTTATCAGGAAGTTCTTTATATTTTATAAAAGCCCTCATAATAATTGTCAATAGAAATGTTATTGCAAAAACTATACTAAAATAGATCTCAATATCATGTTCACTTAATGTTAAAAACTCTCCATAAATTAAAAAATTTAATTTATAATGAAAAACTATAAAAAGCCAAATAATCATTAAAACAAATGCTATTGTCAAAATAACTAGTAAATTAATAAGGAAACATAACGAGAAAATATCTTGTGATTTGTAATCATTCCACAAAACTTGTATCTTGGAATGTTCTTTAGCAAATTTTTCTCTAATAAAATGATCTGCCATTATATAAATAGAGCTATTTTGACATAGAGTATAACGCTTAGCAATAATTTCACCACCCAAAAATGCTAAAAATATCATTAAAAAATCAAATCCCTTATCTCCGATAAAACTCAATAAATCCTTAATGTTTTCATTCTCTTTGATTTTTAGCTGTTGATCAATATTTTCAAGTTGCACTTTTGCTATATCATTAGTAGGATCAAACTCTAAAGCTTTTAAAAAACAGTTTTTTGCTGTTTGTAGATCCTTTTTTTCTATATAAAGTTTACCACCCCAACACCATAAAGTAGAATTTTTAGGAAATTCTTTTTGTGCTTTTGTAAAAAATGCTTCAGCCTTGTCAAACTCTCCATCAAATACCAAATTTTCCAAGTAAGTTTCAGCTTTGTTTTCATCTACTCGATGATTTTGGAAGTTTGTATCAACATTCCCATAAAGATAATGTAAACAAAAAAGCATAATCAGAACAAATCTCATCAATCACCCAATACTAAAATAATTTTTGCATTTTTTAAAATATCAGTATTGATACTTTTGAGTTGTTTTACCTGCTCTTTTGTAAGAACAATATTAGAGTATCGCTTTTTATAGATACTTGTTGCTTTCATCTCTAGAGGGGTATGGTATACTCGTCTGTTCTTTTTAGCATCCTCTAAACCATAAATATAACCTACAGAAGTGTTTTGCTTGATAAGTACTTCTGTACCCACCAAACCAGCAGGATAAAGTTCATGCCCTTTTTCATCAACAAGCTTGACTATCATCGCTTTTTTGAAGTTTTTTATCTCACTTACATCTATTAAAACACCACTGTACTCTTGCTCATCTATATTTTGAAGCACTTTGTGCAAATATGCACTCCCTTGCACATCCCCGTTTACTCTCAAATCTTCTAAAACTTTTTGGATTGTAGCTTTATCTTTGTATCCATAAGTAGCAGCATTGGCCTCTGGTACAATGTGAAAGCTATTCCATAACTGCATCACTTTTTCATTAAAACTTAACTGTGTCGGATCACTCATGAGTGCACTTAAGAGGTCTTTTCCCATCATAAGTTTCAAGATTGCAACAGCATATTTTTGTTTTGTGTCATACTTATTTGCAACTACCTGAGCCCCTCGAATAGTCCCAGAGACTCTACTTTTGATAATCTCACTAGAGAACATCCCATCTTCAATGGTTGTCTCAGAGTCTATATGCACTCCCTTAATCACCTCAAGAAGATTGCGTTGTGCTATCACCTTTGCAGAGATTTTTGCACCATAACGACTTTGCCCCTCAGCAGACTCCCCCTGACACTCTATAAACCCTTGTGTCCAGTTGATACTACACTCGCCCTTACTCTCTACTACATCACGAGCAAAAAGGATAGAGAGAGCAAAAAAGAGGAGAAAAAAAAGCTTCATATCAGAGCCTACTCATCAAGTACATAGATATCGCATTTTTCAAACTTATTTTTAAAGCCTCGTTTTTTAGGTGCCATTGAGAAAAAGAATGTACTTGGTACCCACTTTTTTTCAGAAACTTTTACCACCCAAGGAGAATCTAGATGTAAATGAATTTTATATTCAACATATCTATTCCCAAACTCATCCTTTTTGGTACTTGCAAGAAAAAATTCAGCATTTTGTGAAGTTTTTGAACCATTATAAAAGATTTCTTTTTTCCATTCATTATGATAATTAGCTTTGTAATTCGGTCCAACATCCATATAAACTTTCTCTGTTTTTATGTCATCGGGAACGATTACTCTACCATGAACATAAACATCTATTCCTTTATCCCTTATACGACTTACTGTATCTACATACTGTTTAACATCAAAAGAAGCTCTTTTAGAATACTTTATATAATCCAGCATAGGTGCTTGACTCTTTGTATAAACATCAAAATACGCTGTACTCATCAACCTACCATCACTTCCACCACCTGCTGTTCCTGCAAAAAGTGTACCTGCAAACAAAAGTGCTGCTACTACTGTTTTCATTTTATTTTTTATCATTATTTTATTCCTTTATAAAAAGTTTACTGAGAGGTACAGGAGTGAAACTGCCATCATCCTGTTTCTCTAAAAGTTCTATATCATACGCATTACTTGATGTGATGATAATCTCTATAGGGTTGTACCCAGCTTTGAGTGCAACGCCACCTCGTGTTTCATTTTTATTTACTACTCGTTTGTTGTTTATCTTCACCTCCACATTATAAACATCAGATTTTAACTCAAAGTTTTGGTATCTATCGATATTTGAGTAGTAAAATCCTTGAAGTTTAATGTAGTAGGCTCTATTTTTTTGCAGTTTTGCATTGATAAAACTCTTTTTAAAAAGTGCTATATCTTGAGCTAAAACAGTTTTATAGATAGGATGTTCAAACGCATAATCTTTGTTGTTGTAAAAAGTTGCTATGAGTCCATTTTTTTGAGAAAAATTTTGCTCTTTTTTATTATCTGAAGTTGCAACACTATCACTCCCTAACTCAAGCTCATAAGGATAAAGTGTCACACTAAAATCAAAACACAAAACACCTGTTTGGATATTAAGCTTTTCATTACTTTTTGAAAATCCGTGTATATATTCTTCAGCCTCTTGTGCTGAAAGATTTTTCATACTTGGCTTGATGGAAGTTAATGCTTTTTTATACGCTGCTATATTAGCTTCTTGTTTTAAGTTTTTAAGTGAAATATTTGGGTTGTTATAACAAAAATCTTTATAGTGTAAAGTCTTTGGTTGATATTTTTGAAAATCTTCTTCAGTGATATATGCCTGAGTAGTTGTACACACCTCACCAAAATCTTTTCCATTATAAAACTTTGGTGTTCCCTTGATACGAACACTGCCAATAGCAACCTGCTTCACCTTGTCACTAACAAGCTTACCATCAACAACTAAAGTATCAGATTTAAGCATCGTGCCAAAAAGCTCTTCAACAGCATCTCGTTTAACTTGATTCATCAATAAAACTTTAAGCTGATCTGTATCAGCACCTGCATGTTCTGTTGCCAATATACAATGCTCTTTTGTTGTCAACTGCTTAATATTTGAGCCATAAAGAGAGTATAAAAATATAAAAAAAAGAAAGAATATCTTCATCTTAAAATCCAAAGTCTAAAGCATCAGCAACTTTTTTCTTTTTGACTCGTAAAATAACATGAGCACTTCTTGTTTTTGGATCATACTCTTTTTTCACTACTTTAGCACCCTGAAGTGTTCCACTGAGAAGTTTTCCTATATTGTCTTTTTCAATTTTCCCTTTTTCTACTGTTGTCAATGATGTAATTTCAGAACCCTCAATCATCCCTAAAAGATTTCTTTGTGCAATCATTGTTGCAGAAGTAAAAGCTCTGTAGCGACTTTGATTTTCCTCTGAATACCCTTCAGCTTGAAAATAACCTTGAAGTTTTTGCTCCTCTTGCTGTTTTTGAACCATCTCTTTAAGACTTTGTACAAGTTCGTCCTCATTTATAGAGAAATTCGCTTTAACTTTACATATGAACTGATACTGCGGTGTTACTTGAACATCTTCATGTTTTGATTGAAGTTTTGCAACACCTAGTGCTGTTGTGATGAGCTGATGCTGATTTGACTTACTCACTTTTTTGTTCACTTCTGAAGTAGTTGCACTAAATTGAGAAAACACAAGTGTTCCAGCCTCTTCCATTGCTAATACTTTTGCATCTTGTAAAGCTTGGGCACATGCTTCATTCTTAGATTGAGCTATAGCTTCTGATTCTGTTGTGTAAATTTTGGCACAAAGAAGTGAAGCACTCAAAAGCGCTACTGTTATAAATGTTTTTTTTACCATTATTGTCCTTGGCATAAAATATATCTTTATCCATAATTAAAAATATAAGAAAATATTTTACTTTTTTATTTCTTATAATAAACAAAAAATGGTAAAAAAAACAAAAAATTATGAAAAAATAAGAACTAATTTAAAGAAGAAAAAGAAAAGGAAGCTTAAAAAGGAAGAAGATGTGATTACCGAGGTAATCCACCCATTCCACCAGGACCACCAGCTTGACCCATCATAGCTTGTAGCTGCTTCATTCCGTTTTTACCAGAGAATTTTTTTGCCATTTTCCCAGCATTTTTAAACTGCTTAATCATTCT
>JAMORM010000142.1 GCA_027063585.1 Sulfurimonas sp.
TAATATCGGTAAAAAGGGCAATCGCGGTGATTTATATGTCACATTTGAAGTCAAGCCGGACAAACACTTTATAAGGGATGACAATGATGTTTATATTGAAATTCCTGTGTTTTTCACTCAGGCCGTCAAAGGAGACACATTAACAATACCATCTTTGACAGGGGAACTTGAGCTTAAACTTGATATTGGTACAAAAGACAAACAGCGATATACATTCAGAGGTGAAGGTATAGAAGATGTACATGGACATGGTAAAGGCGATTTGATTGCTATTATCAACATACAGTACCCTAAAAAGCTCAATGATGAACAAATTGAACTTTTAGATAAAATTCAAGACTCTTTCGGCATAGAATCAAAACCGCATGAAGGTATTTTGGATTCAGTGATAGATAAAATGAAAAACTGGTTTAAATAACTCTTATGAATAAAGTACGCTTAAAAAATCAGCTCTCTTCACTGGCTCTTTCCATGTTTAGAAAGGATTTTTTCGGTATTTATCATGGTTCTCTCTCTGCCAAAACAGATACAAGCCGCTTTATTATAAACACAAAAGAAGCTATTTTTGATGATATAGATGAAAACAGTCTTATAGAGTTGTATTTTAAAAAAGATTACAGATGGAAACAGGCAAGTATTGACGCAGACATTCATCAAAGCATCTATTCGCATATTTCAGAAGCAAAATTCGCATGTTTTAGTATGCCACAGTTTACTACGGCATACTCTCTTGAACATAATATTATTACACCAAAGGACTATTTTGGATACACAGAAATAGGTTCAATCGAAATAGTTGATCCCAAGCAGTTTGAAGATTGGTATGACAGAGCACAGAGTGAAATCGTACTTTACTTTCAAACAAAGAAAACAAACATTATGGTAATCCGCGGGTACGGCGTATTTGCATATAGCAGAGACATCCATGAAATGGCTAAAAAACTTGCCATATTAGAAAAGAGCTGCCGTCTGCTTATGCTGAGTGATTCAGCAAATCTCTGTGATTTTGATTAAGAAGCACCGCTATCAAGCTCTTTTATAGCTTCATACGCAACATCCATCATTGTATCAATTTCTGATTTTATAATAATATACGGCGGCATAAAATAGACAATATGCCCAAGAGGACGAAGCAAAACACCATGTTTTAATCCGTGTTCATATACTTGAAGCCCTATTCTCTCTTTTGCTTCATACCCTTGCAGTTCTACAACGCAAACCATACCTGTTTGTCTAATTTCTCCTACATTTGGAAGCTGTGAAAACTTTTGTAATTTTTCAGACATATAAAGGGCCAGTTCTTTGTTTTTTTCAATAATGTTTTCATTTTCAAAAATATCAAGTGTTGCATTTGCAGCAGCACAAGCCAAGGCATTGCCTGTATAAGAGTGAGAATGTAAAAAAGCTTTATGTTCATTGTAATCACAATAAAATTTAGCGTATATACCATTGGATGTTAAAACAGCAGACAAAGGGAGATATCCACCTGTTAAACCTTTTGAAAGAACCAAAAAGTCAGGCGAAATGCCGGCTTTTTCACAAGCAAACAGCTCTCCGGTTCTCCCAAATCCGACCATCACTTCATCTGCTATAAGATGAATATTATACTGTGTACATGTAACACGAACCAACTGTAGATATTTTGGATGATACATATGCATATAACCGGCTCCTTGTATAAGCGGTTCTAATATTAATGCACTTATTTCGTCTGCTCTTTTTGCACATAAATCTTCAAACTTCCCAGCCGCTTCTACTGCTGCTGCTTCGCTCATATCTGCCGGAACCGGTGTTTGTATTGTTTGAATAAGCAAAGGTTCATATGTCTCTTTGTAAAGTTCTACATCACCTACACTTAAAGCACCTATTGTCTCCCCATGGTAGGAGTTTGTTAGCGAAACAAAAAGTGATTTTTTTCTGCCATCATTCAAATGAGCATGATAACTCATTTTTAACGCAACCTCCACAGCTGATGAACCATTGTCAGAATAGAAGCACTTGTCTAGGTTAGGCGGCGTTAGTTTGACAAGACGTTCCGAAAGGCGTATAACCTGTTCATGGGTAAAACCTGCTAATATAACATGCTCTAACGTATCAAGCTGTTCTTTTATTTTTGAATTAATATACTCGTTTGTGTGTCCAAACATATTTACCCACCAAGAACTGATGGCATCTATATATTTGTTGCCTTCAAAATCTTCCAAGTAAACACCATGTGCTTTTTTAATCGGAATAAGCGGCAGTGTTTCGTGATCTTTCATCTGTGTACATGGATGCCAAAGGACATTCAGGTCTCTGTTTTTAAGTTCTTCATTTTTCATAAGCAAATTATACCTTTGTAAGCTCTCTTTATCAAGGTTAAAGGCGAATTTACATAAAATACTAAAAATATCACAAACAAGGTTTTTATTATATGATTACATGGATGCAAAGACATAAAAAATGGCTTATTATAACTATTTGGATTTCAACTATCGCATTTGTCGGAGCAGGCTTTGTCGGCTGGGGACAATACAGCTATGGAAACAAAGCAGGAGCAGTTGCAAAAGTCGGAGACGTTGAAATCAGTAAGGGTGAGCTTCAAAAAACATATTCTCGCCTCTATGCACAGTATAATCAAATGTTTCAAGGCAATTTTGACGAAGAAAAAGCAAAACAATTTGGACTTGACAAGCAGGCATTACAACAACTTGTGCAACAAGCTTTGCTTATAAACCTTGCGCATTCCTATGACTTGATTATCACTGATAAAGAGATGATAAAAGTACTCAAAGAACAAAAAGCTTTTTACAAAAATGGAGAATTTGACAAAGAAACCTACAAACTCGTTCTTTCTCAAAACAGATTAACCATAAAAGAGTATGAAAGCCAATTGAGAAAAGAACTTCTTATACAAAAAACCTTAAAACTTTTACCGGTAAAAACATCCAAAAATGAAGAAAATATTTTAAATACAATTTTTAATATTGCCGATAAAATAAATTATAAAGTACTCAGTTTTGATGACATCAAGGTTTCTTTAAAAGATAAAGAATTGAAAAAGTTTTGGGAAAGCCAAAAAAACAACTTTATGACTGACGTTATATATGAGGTAAACTTTATTAAAGTAGCACCTGTTTCTAAAAAGTTCAACGATACTGAAATTGCAGAGTATTATAAAGAAAACAGAACACACTTCAAAGGCAGTGATGGTAAAATTTTAACTCTTAAAGCAGCAAAAGAAAAAATTCTTAACGAACTCAATGCAAAAGCGGCGAAGGACAAAGCATTGCGAACATATATAGCATTCAAGAAAAACAAACTTCCAGATGACATCGCACTGCAGAATACAAAAATCTCAAAATCGAACAATCCTTTCAATACACAAACACTGGACACGGTTTCTAAACTTGCACTGACAAAGCCATACACTAAACCAATCAATATTGACGGCATCTACTATATTTTCGAATTAACGAAAATTGTTCCTTCAAAGCCAAAATCATTTGAAGAAGCAAAATCAGAAGTTTTACCTCTTTACATAGCACAAATAAAAAAAGAAAAGCTTATGAAGCTTGCAAACAACTCTGTAAATACTTTCATAGGAAAAACATCTGATTTTCTTACTATTACATCCGTAGACAAACTGCCACCTCTAAGCAAGCAGGAAGCTGCTGATTTTTTACAAAAACTGTTTGTGAGTGACAAAAAAAGATCATTTATCGGATTAAATAACCAAAAGATTGTTTTATACAACATTTTGGAACAAAAACTGCTTACAAATACAAACAATAACGTTAGCGATACTATCGCAAAATTAAAAAGTACAATGTTTAACGAAGGACTTATAAAAACACTTCAAAACAAGTACCAAACTGAGATTTATATTCAAGGACTCTAAATTGAGTAGAACTGTTTTAGCCATAGATATTGGCTCAACAAAAATTTGTGCAATTATCGCAGAAATAGATAACAATAATGCAATCTCAATTACCGGTGCAGGAACGACCAAAGCACAAGGTCTAAAAAAAGGAAGCATCACAAATATAGAACTTGCTTCTAGAAGTATCAAGACAGCAGTTGAAGATGCAAAAAGAGTCTCAGGCAGTACTATACATACTGCAATTGTTTCTATCTCAGGTGCATATACTAAAAGTTTAAACTCTAACGGTATAGTCAATATTCAATCTAAAGAGATATCTCTTGAAGAGATAAAACGTGTTATGCACACTTCATTATATAATGCGAATATACCAAATGAGTATGAAGTCCTGCATGCTCTGCCTTTTAACTTTAAAGTAGATGACCAGGATTATATAGAAGATCCTCTTGGTATGAACGCTTCAAGACTTGAAGTTGAAACACATATTATCACCACACAAAAATCAAACCTGAATAATCTCAAAAAAGCGGTTAGAGGCGCAGGCGTAGAAGTAGAAAATGTAGTGCTTAACAGTTATGCTTCAGCGATTGCAACACTGAATGAAGATGAAAGAGAACTGGGTGCTGCAGTGATTGATATGGGTGGGAATACAAGCAATATTGCCATTCATTCAGGAAATTCTATTCGTTATAATGAATTTTTGGGTGTGGGTTCAAACCACGTAACAAGTGACCTTTCTATGGCACTGCATACACCCCTTAATGTTGCAGATAAAGTAAAACTAACATACGGCTCACTGCTCACACCGAGTAATGACCTTATTGAACTCCCAATCATCGGTGATGAAAATTCAACACATGAAGTCTCTCTTGAAGTAGTGCATAATGTCATTTTTGCAAGAGTGGAAGAAACACTTATGATACTTGCACAGTTCATAGAGAACAGCGGACTTAAAGAGCAGATCGGTGCAGGAATAGTACTTACAGG
>JAMORM010000143.1 GCA_027063585.1 Sulfurimonas sp.
CTATCATCTTCGTTGGAGCATTGCAAGGAACTCGTACACTTGACGGAGACTTAAAAGAGATGGCTGATAGTTTCCATTTTCCGTGGTATATGAAGTTTGTCGATGTATATTTTCCACATATATTTTCTTATATCTTTCCAGCATGGGTGAGTGGGCTTGGGATGGCTTGGAAAATTGTCATTATGGCGGAACTATTAGCTACAAGTGATGGATTAGGAGCCGAATTGGCGATTGCTCGTAGTCAGCTTGATACTCCAACAGCTTTGGCACTTGTAACGATTATGATAGGTTCTTTGATGTTTATTGAATACATTATATTAGAGCCGATTAAAAGAGAGGTAGAGTTATGGAGAGCTTAGAAGTTAAACATTTAACACACCATTTTGGATTTACAGAGATTTTGCATGATATTAACTTCACTTTGAAAAAAGGGGAAGTTTTAAGCATTGTCGGTCCTAGCGGCGGTGGTAAAACAACACTTTTACATCTTTGTGCAGGACTTTTAGATGTAGAAGAAGGTTTTGTAAATAATAGTTTTAAAAGCACGGCATTTGCTTTTCAAGAGGGAAGACTTCTCCCTTGGAAAAATGTCATAGACAACATCGCCGTAGGTCTTTTAGCCAGAGGAGACAAAAAGAGTGTAGCCATGCAAAAATCAGAAGATATAGCTCTCAAATTTGGACTTGAAGAGGATGATTTTGAAAAATTTCCAAAAGATTTAAGTGGCGGGATGAAGCAAAGGGTGAATTTTGCAAGGGCTTTAGTAACTAAGCCCTCGCTTCTTTTTTTAGATGAGCCTTTTTCTGCTCTAGATATAGGGCTTAAAAGAGAGTTATATGCTCACTTGATAGAGAGTTGTAAAGAAGATAATATGAGCATACTTTTTATTACACATGATTTGATGGAAGGTATTCGTTTGAGTGATGAGATTTTACTCCTTAAAGCAGATCCCGGGCATATAGTAAAAACTTTTAAATACGATACACCAAAAGATAAGAGAGATGATGTTTTTGTCTATGAAGAGAGTGCAAAAATACTGCAAGACAAAGAGATAATAGAGACATTTGAATTAAACAGTTTGGAGTTAAAATAATGCAAAATCAAAAAGAAAAACTACATGCAACCAATCACTATCTATATTATCCGGATGAGGAAAATATTCCCCCTTATTTAGCTTATGGATTTCGTCCGATATTTTTACTTTTAGCTCCTTATTTGATTCTATCTATGGTACTTTGGGGTTTTGTGTGGAGCGGAATTATAAATATTCCTTTTATGAATAATGTGATAATTTGGCATGTTTATGAGATGCTTTTTGGCATACTTCCTGCAGGTGTTATGGCATTTTTAACAACGGGACTTCCTGAGCTTTTTCCGGGAATGATACCTTTTGTCGGAAAAAGGTTGAAGTATGTCATGCTCCTTTGGATAGCAGGACGCATAAGCTTTTGGTTCATAGATATAACCGGCGTTTATATTGCTGCCGTTTTTAACCTTGCAATGCTTGTTTGGCTTATCTGGTTTGCAAAAGATGTAGTGCTTGATAAACTCCAAAGACATGCCTCTATTGGGTATGCTTTAGTTGTGCTCTTTATCATTGAGAGTTGGTTTTTCGCTTCCATGGCAGGCTTTGCAACGACCGACCCTATGGCAATTTTAAAAGCTGCTCTTGGTGCCATAGTTATCTTAATTCTTCTTGCAATGCGAAGAGTAAATATGGAAGCAGTAAATGAGTTGATGGAAGATAAAGAGATTGATGACATCTATATTTCTCGTCCACCTCTTACAAATTTGGCTATTTTTAGCGTTGCCCTTTTTACGGCAGTTGAGTTTTTTTATCCTGAAAACTCTGTCCTTGGATGGATAGGGTTAGCGAGTGGAACTGCCATTTTAGCAATTACAAGTGATTATAACTTAAAAGATAAATTTATACTAAATCAACCTTATGTTATCTATCTTTATCTGATTTATGTGATGACGGCTCTGGGATACGCTCTTATGGGTTGGAATATTTTACTGGGAGAACCTTATGATATAAATAGTTTTAGGCACTTTATAACGGCAGGCGGTTTAGGCTTAGCATACTTAATGGTGATGATTACAATTGGCTGGATACATACAGGACGACACTTGACTTCAAATATTTATACTCATTTGATGGTATTTTTTATAGTATTAGCTACTTTTATGAGAGGACTTATACCATTTTTTGAAGAATATTCTATGCAACTATATTTTTGGTCTGCTATTATATGGACTCTACCTTTTGTACTTTTTATAAAAGTATTTTTTAAATTTTTACTTACGCCTAGAGCGGATGGTATAAAAGGATAATGAAATAAATAGCTTAATTACTTATTTCATTAAGCTTTGGAGTTGTATACTATGAAAAAAAGGGGCTGTTATGAATCATAATGAACAGATGAAAAAGTATTACGCAAGGTGTGATATTGACCTTATCAAAGGGCATTTAAAAGAGTTGCTGACGGCGGCAAAAAAAGAGATTGCACAGATAGAGGTCGAAGATATTGACTTGGAAAATATGATTTTGATTGACGTGAGAGAAGCTGATGAGTTTGCAAGTGGGGTTATACCTGCAAAAACGGTCTTTACAATTCCACGGGGGAAATTAGAATTTGCGGTAGATGATAAACTGGTAAATTTAAGTGACCATCAAATAGTCTGTTATTGCTTAAAAGGTGCGAGAGGTTTAATGGCTGCAAAAACATTGAAAGATTTGGGTTTTAACAATGTTGTCAATCTTGAGGGCGGTATTGAGAGCTGGGTAAAATCTGGAAAAGTGATTAAAAATTATCTTGGTTTTTTTACTCTTAAATAACTTTTTTCTAATGAAGTTTTTTGATAAAAACCACTTTTAAATAATCACTCTCTTTAAATTTCTCTGCCACGCGAAAATCTTTTGGCAGAGAATAGCTCTCAAGTACCTGAAATTTTATTTTTAAGTCTTTAAAAGCTTTGTCTATAAAACCTCTAAAAGTCATCATGCTAAAATTCGCGGCATTTGTTGAAGCGACAATGATCCCGCCTTTGTTTGTTATTTGTATAACCTCTTTGAGCAGTTTTACATAGTCTCTGTTTGCGCTGAATGTATGTTTTTTTGAGCGTGCAAAACTCGGCGGATCTACAACAACCATATCAAAAAGCAGTTTTTTTCGTACGGCATATTTAAAATACAAAAAGACATCTTCTACGACAATATTTTGATTGTTTAAATCAATGTTATTGATTGTAAACTGCTCTTTTGTTTTAGGTAGACTGCGTTTTGCCAAATCTACACTTGTGGTACTTTTTGCACCTCCAAGGGCTGCAAAGACGGAAAAAGCACCGGTATAAGAAAAAGTATTGAGCACGGTTTTGTTTTTTGCATATTTGTCACGGATGGCTTTTCTGACCTCTCTTTGGTCTAAAAATACACCGACCATGGCACCGTCATCCAAATAAACGGCAAATGTGGCTCCGTTTTCCTTTACATGTAAAGGTGCCGGGGCTTGCATACCACAAATAAAGTCATTGTTATCATCAAGATACATGCCTTTTGTGTCAAAACGCTTTTTTTGATAGATGCCTTGGAAATCTACACTCTGTTTGAATGCCTCAAGGAACATTTCTTTTAACTCATAAATGCCGATGCTGTACCAGGTAAAAAGATAATAGCCGTCAAAATAGTCAATAGTGACGCCGCCGACGCCGTCACCTTCACCGTTGAAAACTCGAAAAGCCGTTGTCTGTGTATCGGCAAAGAAATCTTTTCTGTAGCCTATTGCCGCCTTGATCTTTTGTTTGAAAAAATTTGTATCAATCACTTCATCGGCTTGAAGTGAAAGTACCCAGCCTTGTCCTTTGTTTTGTAGACCATAGTAACCTTTTGCAATGAAGTTTTTTTTCTTGTCAAGCAGATTGATTATGCTGCCTTCTTGTGTAACTTCGCTCCAGTCTTCTATAAATTCTTTTGAGAGCAAAGGGTAGCCGTTTTTGATTTTTTGCACAAAGTCGGGTTTGAGTATCAGATTTATTTCATTTTGCATTTTTTTCTCTCAAGTTTGTCATAAAGTGCAAGCATATTGTTATAATCTTGATGCAATGCCGTCTCTATTAAAAAGTCTGTTCCTTCTAAAATATCGAGGGCTTTGTTTACCTGTTCTTTGGAAAAAAGAGTATATAGACTCACTTCATAGTCTTGAAAATCAAGTTCCATCTCCTGCATACGGGAAAGTTCTACAACAAGATGACCGAGTTTGTTTGTTCCGTATTCCAAGAGTTCTAAAGCTTCTTCATACTCGCCTAAGCGTAGCAGTGTTTGTGCTTTAAATTCCGCCATTGTAAAATTTTCTTTGAAAATGACGCCGATGTATTTTTCTACATTAAGTGAATCTTCCAAAGATTCTATGTTGAGCATAATTTCTTGCGGGTCATATTTTTTGAAGTTTAAAACCATATCACGAATGAGTTTTCCGTTGTTTTTGTTGTTATATATCAAGTCGTCTATGGGGTAAACTTCTGAAACACCCGGTACGATGATTTGGCAAGAGTAAAAGCCAAGATAATCATACTCTCTTATATAAAATTCTTTATCCATTTTTTTTAGAATATCTGTGAGATAGTTGTACTCATCTTGCGTTGAGTTCCCCGTGTAGCTAAAAGCATTATAGGTAAAACTTTTTTTGCTACTCAAAAAAGGAAAGCCGAGTTTGCCGTTAGAGTCTATAAAATGTGATTCAAGGTTGAAACTGTCTGCAACAAGACTCATATCAAAAGTAGGTACTTCAAAGCTGTCAAGATTTTCAAGAGAACGCCCCTGCATAAGCTCTGTCATAGTTCG
>JAMORM010000144.1 GCA_027063585.1 Sulfurimonas sp.
ATAAGAGATAAGATTAAAATTGTAAGCAAATACGGCTATATACAAGGTTGTAATATGCTTGCGCATAAAGAAAAAGCATTTGAGGATGTTGTAGAGTTTAGTGAGAATTGTTACCACTCTATAGCAAAATCATTTATGAAACAACAGTTGGATGCTTCTTTGCAAAGATTACAGATGAATAAAATAGATTGTTATCTAATTCATAATCCTGAATATTTTATGCTTGATGCTCTACAAAAAGATAAAAAGAGAGATGAAATTCTTGATGCGATGTTTGCTAGAATATATGAAGCATTTGTCGGACTGGAAGAGGAAGTAAAAGAGGGTCGCATAAACTCTTATGGTATCAGTTCTAACAGTTTTGCAAAGGCAAAAAATGATATGGAATTTTTGCCGTATGAGGATTTAGTGATATTGGCACAAAAAGCAGCTCAAGAGGTTGGCAATGCTAAACACGGTTTCTCCACTATAGAATTACCAATTAATATAGTTGAAAAAGAGGGATTGAAATGTGCTGCATGGGCTAAAAAACAGGGCCTTAGAGTTCTTTGCAATCGTCCGCTTAATGCACAAAAAGAGAACTTAATGTATAGACTCTCAGATTATGAGGAGAGTAAAGCATACTATTATTATCTTAATGAACTGCTGCAGGCTTGTGATAATGATTTACTAAAACCGTTGTATAATTTGATTGAACAAATGGATACAAACAAACATAAATTTGGCTGGGTAGGGGAATATGATACCTTTTTACATTCACAAATTATTCCCCATATTAAACAGGCTTTGCAAAATATTCAACCGGAAAGTTTGGATGAACTGTTACGATTTGTTGATCTATTTTTGCAAGAATATAGAATCATGGTTGCCTATGAGTGTTCAAAACGTGTTAGAACTGAACTCAAAGAAGAATTTGAAACATGTCATAAAAAATTACAAGAGTGTGCTTTGGAGTTCTTATGCAAACAAAGCACAATTGATTATATACTCATAGGAATGAGAAAACCCTCTTATGTACAAGAGATTATGGCTTTAAAAGATGAGTTAAATAATAATTTTATGACTTGTTAAGCGATTTTGTCATATTTTATGGTAATAAAAGAGTATAGAACATAAAAGGATAAAAATGATTCCCTTTTCAGATGAAGAGTTATTAGAACCGGTTAAACATGTAATAGATAAGGTGCGTCCTTCTTTAGCACTTGATGGTGGAGATATAGATTTTATTACAGTAAAAAATGGCAATGTGTATGTACAGTTAAAAGGTGCATGTATAGGGTGCGCAAGTAGCGGAAGTACATTAAAATATGGTGTGGAAAGACAGTTGAAAATGGATATCCACCCAGAAATTGGTGTAATAAACGTTCCTATTGGAATGGAAAATGACATAGACAATTTATAAGAGAGATATGAGTACAATAAGTAAATATAAAATATTATCACAAGCTAAAGATAATTTCTCGAGAGCAGAATATAAAAGTGCTTTAGAGAAGTTTGCACAGGTTTTGCAAAATTATCCAAACTCAAAAGAGGCTTTTAACGGTGTTATACTCTCTGAAATGGCTATGAGCGGAGAAGAAGGTGCAGAAGCACTCTTTGATTATTATGAAATACTCAAAGAAGAAGATAAAGAAGAAGCTGACTCTATTATGAGTGAAATACTTGAAGGTATGGATGGTTCTTTAGAAAAATTAAGTGAAGTGTTTGCCGAACCTTTGCGTAATAGATTAGAATTTGAAGAAGGAATTCTTTACAGTGATTTTGTTAAAATTTTGCAAGAAGGTGGAGATTTTGTAGAAACTTTTGAAAATATTATGTTCTCCACACGAGTTATTATAACAAGCAAAGAAGATTTTATAGATTTTTTAGACAAATTGATTGAACATGATTTTGTACAAATGGCATTAACTTATCTTGAAAATGCTTTAAGTGTCTATCCGAGCGATAAATTTTTACGAAAATTATTGAAAAAACTAGCACAGGGCAAAAATATTGAAAATTGAATTACCAAATCAGCCTTATAAATATGTAACTGAAAACTCAATGGAGTGTGACGCAGAGACGGCATTTGTGCTTACACATCAAAACTGGGCGTACCGTGAGGATGCGAAAAAAAATAATGCACACTCAATTATCAAAATAGAAGATATTGCTGAACTTTTCGGTGTTGATAAAATTAAAATAATCGGTATAACTGGTACAAATGGAAAGACTACAACGGCGAGTGCGATATACTCTTTTTTGCTTGATTTAGGCTATAAAGCAGCCTTACAAGGAACACGTGGCCTTTTTATGAATGATGAAGTATGCGAAGGTAAAACCCTTACTACACCTTCAGTACTCAACACATACAAGCATATTTATCAGGCAGTTGCAGCGGGATGTGAATATTTTGTCATGGAAGTAAGCTCACATGCCTTAGTCCAGCGGCGGATTGAGGGTCTGAAATTTGAATTGAAAATTTTGACCAATATTACGCAAGATCATTTGGATTACCATAAAACAATCGAAGAGTATATAGGCGTGAAAAACAGTTTTTTTCAAGATGAAGGGAAAAAGCTTATAAACAAAGATGAACCAAGGGCGGCATTTAATTTTAAAAATGCCTATACATATGGTATAGAAAATCCTTCGACATATAGGCTTATGGCATATTCGTTGAATGATGGAAGCAGTGGGATTATTCAACATTTCCAAGAGATTGTTCCTTTTACGGCTTCATTGCACGGCTTTTTTAATTTGTATAATCTTATGGCTGCAATTGCTGCAACCCATCTTATAACAGATAAATCACTTGAAGAAATAGCCGAGGTAGTAGATAATTTTGCAGGAGTGAGTGGCAGAATGGAACAGGTGTGTGCTGTGCCTAATGTAATAGTCGATTTTGCTCATACTCCAGACGGTATGCAACAGGTTCTTAATGCTTTAAAAGAAAAAGAGCTTATAGTGGTTTTTGGTGCAGGCGGTGACAGAGACAAACTCAAGCGCCCTATAATGGGAAGAGTGGCTGCAAGTTTGGCAAAAAAAGTCATTATTACAAGCGATAATCCACGTCATGAAGACCCGGAAATGATTATAGACGATATTTTGAAAGGTATCCAAGACAAAACAAATACAATGGTTGAACTCAATAGAAAAAAAGCAATACAAACGGCACTTGATATGCAAGAAGAGGACGAGGTTGTAGTTATTCTTGGAAAAGGTGACGAAAGCTATCAGATTATTTATGACGAAAAATTCGCTTTTGATGACAGAGAGATAGTGAAAGAGTTATTAAATTTGAGTTAAAAACTTAGAAAGTAGCTTAAAAAATTAAACTTCTTTTGCCTTATTAGAAAATAAGAGTATATTTTTGTTATAATTGCGAAAAAATTAAGGACAACTTCTATGGGAATCCCTCAACCGGCATTTTATATCTTCAAATGTGAGCAGTCTGCTCCTCCAGGTATGCCAAAACCTTCATGTGTTACACCTGCAACTCAGGATTTATTTCAATATCTTGCACAAAAATTGATGCAAGAAGGAATCATGGGAACAGTACAGCCTATTCGTACTTCTTGTTTGAACCGTTGTTCTGCAGGTCCCGTAATGCTTGTTGAACCGGGACATACAATGTATGCAGCTTTAACAAAAGAGAAAATTGACAAAATTATTACTGATCATATTATCGGCGGTAATGTAGTTGAAGAATACGTTATTGACGCTGAAATGTGGGATGAACCGATTTCTCCGGCTGATATGCAAAAGCAAATGGGTAGATAAAATAATGACGATAGAAATGTTGTACAGCAAAATCCATCGTGCTACTGTAACTGACGCCAATTTAAATTATGTCGGTTCAATTACAATAGATGAAGAGTTATTAGAAGCTTCAAAGATGAGAGTTGGACAAAAAGTAGAAATTTTAAATATTAATAACGGTGAACGATTCTCCACCTACATTATTTTAGGTGAACGTGGAAAACGTGATATTTGTTTAAATGGTGCAGCCGCAAGAAAAGTCCATAAAGGCGATAAAATTATAGTTGTTGCTTATGCAACCTATGACGAAAAAGAGCTACAAAATTATAAACCAAAAGTTGTTTTGCTTAATGATGAAAACAATATAGACGCAATTCACGACGAGATTTAATTATGAATAGATATGAATTCTCGCCGATAGGCGAAGCTTTAGTGACTGAGCGAAGCTGTGGCTTTGCTGCAGCTTTGTGAGATTTAATGATGTTTGGTAATTTGGGTGATATGGGAAAAATGTTTGAAGGGATGCAGGAAAATGCTGCAAAACTTCAAAAAGAGTTAGAATCTAAAACTTTTAGTGTGAAAAGTGGCGGTGGCTTAATAGAAGTAACTGTTAACGGCAAAGGCGAAGTGATTGATTTAAGTATCGACGATGAGCTTTTGTCCGATAAAGATGCCTTGCAAATATTACTCATCGGTGCCATCAATGATGCAAATAAAATGGTACAACAAAATCAACAAAGCAGTGCTATGAGCATGCTTGGCGGATTAAAATAGGTGTTTCGCCTATTTTTAGCGCTTCACCTTCTTTTTTTAAACCTTTATGCCTGCAAAGGTGGTTATCTTTCCTGTGTTCAAAAAGCAAAAGATGCAAAAATTATGCAACAAAATTCTCTTTATATTCCTATAAAACATGACCAGCGCATTGTTTATTCGCATAAGAAGCCAAAATCTAAAATTTTAAAATATGATCCATTCTTATCTCTTTATCTTATAGAAGATACAAAACCTTTTGCTTATCCGTATGATATTAATATGCGTCTACAGCTTGGAACAGCTAT
>JAMORM010000145.1 GCA_027063585.1 Sulfurimonas sp.
GGGCTCAAGAGTAAAGAGCATGAGCAGCAGTCTATAGAACTTTTAAAAACATCAGCAGCTTTGGATGTCGCTTTAAAAAACAATCAGCTTTTTGTGGGTGTGAAAAATGTAGGAGCAGGGCATAAACTTCCAACAGGGGCAGCTGACTTTAGAGAGTTGTGGCTTGACATAACAGTAAAAGACAGCAATGATAAAACTGTATTGAGCAGTGGAAAACTTGATAAACAGGGCGATATAGAAAAAAATTCTATCATTTATAACAAGATTTTTGGCGATAAAAACGGGGAACCGGTTGGCTTGTTTTTTTGGCGGTATGAAACATTATTAAAAGATACAAGAATACCCGCAGGCAAAAGAGTCGTAGAAAAATTTACACTCCCTGAAAATTTAGAGTATCCATTACATGTAGAGATAAAACTCAACTTTAGAATTTATCCGCAATGGGTAACCAACATAGTTAAGGCGGCATATCCGCAGTTGAGTGATCCTCCCGTTGTTACAATCAAAGAATTAGAGAAGCAGTTTGATTAAAAGTATAGTTATTATTACTCTTTTGACTTTCTGTGCTAATGCTTTTATGGTAGAGGGTTCTTATAAAAAAGCACATACAAAGGCTCTAAAAACAGGAAAATCTTTGGTTGTTTTTTTGACGAAAAAGAATTGTCCGCAGTGCAATGTAGAACTTGCAAAACTTATTCATAATGAAGATATATCGTTAGCTATGAGTAAGTATGCAGTTTTTGTTATAGTAAGGCAAGGGCAAAAAGAGAGTTACCCTATAGAAATGTTGTATACAATACAATATCCAGCGCTTTTTATTCTTGATGAAAATGAGTTAGTAAAATGCAATGTGTCTGCTGTTAAGTTTGACATTAAATATATTGTTCAATGTCTTTACTCTCATTAGTTTAAAGCTTCAAAAGCTTCCTCAATACTGTTATATTTCTGTGCTATAAAGAGATATACGGCAGCATTTAACCGTGACAGTTTCAAGTACTCATCTGAAGGATTGTTTAATTGATCGAGTGATTCTTGCAGAGTTATTTTATCCCATGATTTTTTATAATTGATTCCGTAGTATTGAGGGTCTACTCTTATCTCCTCTACATCATCGCCATTTGTAATCCACAAACGGCCTTTACTGAAGAGTTCCGGTGTCCCTTCATTACCCTGAATAAGTGCAAATCTATCATATCTGTCTGAGAGAATTTCAACATACTTCTTGACATAAGGCTTATGAAATATCCCTGTAATTGCATAACTGCTGTTGGCAACTTTTGGTAATTTTTCTATAGTGCTAAAACCGCTTCTAAGTCCTAATTTATTTCTTATATCGGTAAGGTTATGAAGTTTATTGCAGTAGTTTTTTCTGTCAAAATATTTGATATTTTTATTTAAGGAGATATTTTCACATATGTCTTTAATGGTAATACCGTCTTTTGCCGGCTGCTTGTCATCACCCATAATTACCAAATTGAGATCTGCCTTTTCTAGTATTTGTGCAACAAGCGGAAAAATATATGGATTTTTTGCTTTCCCGTCAAATGGATAGCCAAGTTCTATAGAATTTGGTATGTTTTCTTTTTGTGTCTGTTCATCACATGCAGCAAGTGCTCCGCGAAACTCTTCTGTTGTCTCCGGTTTCAGCCTCCAGCCAAGTAAAAATGCAGCAATCTGTTCACTTGGAACACTTTGGTCTAAAACCTGCTGCATCATGTCTTTACTTTCTTCAAAACTTAAGTCTCTGTTGCCTTTAGGACCGGTCCCAACAGCATGTATATATTTAAAAAAATCCATTTGATACCTTTTATTATTTATATAATAAAGTGTATCAAAATTAGAGAAATATAACTAGTTATCAAGCTCTTTTTCTATTGCTTCGTGTAAATCACTATCTTTTGGTGAAATATCAAAATAATCTTCGGTAAAAGTGATGGTAACTGCTTTCATATTGCCATTTTCTTCTTTTTCAGCAATAATTTCATTTTCTTTAAATTCAGTCATTCTCCAGCCATTTTCTTCTCCTGCTTGACGAATTAACTTATGCACTTTGGATAAAGGCATTTCATGCTTTAAATGTGTGAATGAAGCAGTCTTTACATCTTCTGCATTCATAGATGTTGTCGAACAGGCATTAAAAATCATGCTGCTCAAAACTATTGAAATGGTCGAAATTATAATTTTTTTCATAGTGAACCCCTTTGTTATATGATATAATAATAATTCTAAAGAAAAATTTAATTTACAGGAATTTGAATGACAGCGCACGATATTATGATTATTTTAGTGATGACTTTCCCTATGTTCATTTTTACAATCTATCCGGGTATCTGGTTGAGTGATTATTTGCAAGAGCATCATAGTATCAAAGAATCACAAAAACGTTCTGTTATGATTGTTATAACATTTTTGGGTGCATTGTTACTTTCTTCATTATTATATTATGTATAAAAGAGGAGTTACTATGAAAAAAACACTAACTATGTTTTTATTATTGACATCACTGCTGTATGCATCCTCTGATGCTGCGATGGATGCAATTAATGCAGGAAATTATAAAAAAGCTTTCAGTATATTGGATACAAAAGCCAAGCATGGAAACATAAATGCAACTTATAATTTATCATTGATGTATTATAACGGTTACGGAGTAGATCAAAATATTTCTAAGGCAGCCGAGCTTTTGGAAACTGCTGCTAAAGTAGGACATAAAAAAGCCATACAAAACGTAGGGCGTATTTATATGCAGGCAATGGATTTTGATAAAGCTGCTTTATGGCTGGAGAAAAATGCAAAAGAGGGTGATATAGGTGCATATTATTTACTGAGTGAAATTTATGTAGTCCAGGAAAAATTCAAAAAAGCAAAATATTGGGCAAAAAAAGCTATTGAATCAGGAAGCCAAGAGGCTTCGATATTATGGGAAGATAATAACTTGCAAAATTATTAATTACTTATTAAACCAGTCGAGTTGATCTCTAAGTTGAACAACTTTTCCAACTATAATGAGTGCCGGAGTAGGGACTCCTTTGGCTTTTTGTACAATATCTTCTAATGTGCCGACAACAACACTTTGGTCTTTTGTCGTGCCTCGTGAAATTACAGCACATGGATACTCTTTAGGCTTTCCTATTTCTCTTAATTTTGAAGATATTTTTTTGAGATTGTGCAGACCCATAAGAAAGACAATAGTGTCATCTGTTTTAAAGTTTTCCCATGGAATTTGTGATGTTTCTTTATTTGGTGACTCATGCCCGGTTACAACCCTGAAACTGACTGCAACTCCTCTATGTGTAACAGGTATACCTGCATATGCAGGTACACTTATAGCAGATGTGATTCCCGGAATTATTTCAAATTTGATGCCCCTTTCTTGAAGATAGGTCCCTTCTTCACCACCGCGTCCAAATACAAAAGGATCTCCCCCCTTTAAACGTACTACAACATTATGTTTAAGCGCGTTTTGATATATAACCTCATTTATTTCATCTTGAGGAAGTGTATGTCTGCCATCCTCTTTGCCGACATATACAAATTCACATCCGTCTTTCGCCATTTCGAGTAATTGCGGATTTGCCAGGCGGTCATAAATTATAACATCAGCCTCTGTAATAACTCTGTGTGCTTTCATAGTTAAAAGCTCTATATCTCCAGGTCCGGCACCGGTTAAGTATACTCTGCTCATTATTTACCTTCCTTGTAGATAAAAATTCCTGATGGTTTTTTTATTGTAAATATTTCACGTTTTAACCACCATCCTTTTGTATTTAAAACTGCTACCTTATTTGTGTCATTTACTGATATATATAGCTCTGGTTTTTCTTGAGACCATCTTACATGTAATACTTTTCCATCAAATTCAAATCTTTTGATGACTTTGAGCGTTTTTGTATCTATAATTTGAATAACGGGAAATTTTTTACCGCTGAATGTCACTGCCAAATATTTTTTATCAGGAGAGAGAGCTGTAAATACAGGCAGACCTTCTGTCTTGATGCCTTTAATAAATTTAAAATCAGGTGTATATACAAAAACTTTATTGTCACCTACTGCAGGAATAAAAACATTTGAATCACTGATAGACCAAAATCCAAAATGCGGAACTTTGAGTACTGGTTTTCTGTTATCAAGTTTTAGCTGAATTTTTTCAAATTTAAGTGTATCTAAATCAACAACACCAAACCATGGAGACTGGAAAAAACCGTTGATGTATTTGTCACCTTTTATCATTGCATCAAATGGCATTACCCCTACATTTTTAAATTCTTCGACAAGTTTAAAGTGAGGTTTTCCCTTGCCTTTGTTTACATCTTCATAAATGGCAATGGCATCATTGTCCATTTCAGAAAAAACAAGGAAATTCTTATAGATTTTAATACCTACATTTCGTGAGAGTGTTTTGATTTTTTCTATCGGTTTTAAATCTCGTGTAAGTATATCTACACTTTTATCATCATAATTAGCAACGGCTACATAATTTTTGTTAATGATAAACCCGATGGCACTTTTACTTGTTTTATATTCATTGAGTTTTTTTTCACTACGTGGGTCAAATCGTATAATAAATCCATCACGAGATATAAGATAGCCGTCATTATCATAAAACTTCATAACGCCATGATTCATATTGTGCATATTTTTCATATGATTTCTTGGTAATCCGTCTTCAATGACTGCAACAGAATTGCTTTCTCTCTCTACTACGAATATTTTTTCATGCGCAGATGCATTTACATGTAAAGATAATCCTATAAAGGCAACTGCTAAAATTTTTTTGATTTTCATTATACGCTCTCT
>JAMORM010000146.1 GCA_027063585.1 Sulfurimonas sp.
TATTAAAGAATCTATTATAAAGATTCTTGTAAAAAATGGTTTTTGTGAGGATGATTTTGAAATTCTTTCAAGAATTAAACATAAGTATTCTATTTATTTAAAAATGCAAAGAAAAGGTGTGAGTATTGATGAGGTGCTGGACCTTCTTGCGGTGAGAATTCTTACAAATGATCCTGTAAAATGTTACACAATTCTAGGTCTTATCCATTTAAATTTTCGTCCGCTTGCCTCACGATTTAAAGATTATATTGCGGTTGCAAAAGACAATGGATACCAAACGATTCACACGACTGTTTTTTATAATGCTACAATTTTTGAAGTACAAATAAGAACCTATGAAATGCATAAAACTGCAGAACTAGGCGTTGCTGCACATTGGAAATATAAAAATGGCGGGAATAACATTAAACTGGACTGGTTGGACAGTCTGCAGTATCAAAATGAATCTGTTGAAGATTTTTATGCACTTATAAAAAATGATTTATATTCTGAAGATATTTCAGTTTTCTCTCCAACCGGAGAGGCTTTTACTCTTCCTCGTGGTGCTGTAGCACTTGATTTTGCCTATGCTGTGCATTCAGAAGTCGGTAATAAAGCTGTAAGTGCATTGGTGAACAAAACAAAAGCTTCATTACTTACAGAATTAAATAACGGAGATATTGTAAAAATTATTACCGGTGATGAAATTATTACGAGATGTTCTTGGATTGATGCCGTAAAAACATCAAAAGCCAAAACAAATATGAAATTAAACTGTAATGCAAGAATTCGTGAAATTAATGCAAAAATGGCTATAGATATAGTTGCTACTGCAATGAATTTAAATCATTCAAGAGTACAGGAATGGTTTGTTAAGCAACATTGTGAGAGTGTAACTTCAATCCCTAATGATATAGAACATTTTAAAAATGTAATTCACAAATATATAATGGATATCAGTAAAAATAACAGGTTTAAAAATTTTATTTCTCGTCATAGATTTAAACTCAAGCGTTATGAAATTGCCGGTCTTGAAATTTACTCTACGACAAATATTACCGACATTGTGTTTGATTATTGCTGTCATCCAAAACACGGGGATGAAGTCATGGGCTTTTTAGACAAAACAAAAGTACATGTACATCATAAACTCTGTAATAATGCTGCAAAAATGCTTGAAGAAAATGAGCCAATGGTATTTGTACGATGGAAACAGGAAAAAATATACAGATACAAGCTTATTGCTTCTCTTCATAATGAAAAAGGTGCCTTAGCTGAGTTTTTAAGTTTTCTGGTAAAAATGGACGTAGATATTAATTCAATCGAATTAGGAAAAGACAATTCTGATTATATTAAGTATTGTGACTTGGTTTTTGAGTCAAAAGAAGCTGATATTAACACACTTCGTGCTAAAATAGAGTCAAAAATAAAAGTCATCAATTTGGTTAGAACTGATGATGCTTATAAAAATTAAATAAATATAGAGAGAATGATACATGATAGATGAAGCTTTAAGAGAGATTAACAGAGGTTGTGCAGAAATAATTGACAACGAAAGAATAGAAAAACTTTTAAAAGCTTATTTTCAAGAAGGTAAAACATATACGGTAAAAGCAGGTTTTGATCCTACTGCACCGGATTTGCATCTTGGACATACGGTGCTTTTGCAAAAGCTTGCAACCTTTCAAAAATACGGCGGGCGTGTACAATTTTTGATAGGAAGTTTTACAGCGACAATCGGTGATCCAACAGGTAAAAATGCTACACGTAAGGTTTTATCAAAAGAAGATATTATTAAAAACATTAAGAGTTATACGACACAGGCTTTTAAAATTTTAGATGAGAGTAAAACAGATATTGTCTATAATGATGACTGGTTAGGGAAAATGAGTGCAGGTGATTTAATAACCCTTGCTTCTAATTTAACAGTGGCACGTATGCTTGAACGTGATGATTTTTCAAAAAGATTTAAAACAAATGTGGCAATTGCTACAAGTGAGTTTATGTATCCGTTGTTGCAGGGTTATGACAGTGTATATTTAAAGTCTGATATTGAAATAGGCGGAACAGACCAAAAATTTAATCTTTTAATGGGAAGACAGCTACAAAAAGCCTATGATATTAAAAAGCAGCAGGCTGTTTTAATGATGCCTATTTTAGAAGGGCTTGACGGCGTCCAAAAGATGAGTAAGTCGCTTGGTAATTATATAGGTGTTTCAGATGAGCCTAATGATATGTTTGGGAAAGTTTTAAGCATATCTGATGAGCTGATGTGGAGATATTTTGAGCTTTTGAGTGACAAAACTTTAGATGAAATCGCTGAGTTGGAAATGGCTGTAAAAGAGGGAAAACTGCACCCTAAAAAAGTTAAAGAAGATTTGGCAATGGAAATTACAGCACGTTTTCACAGCAAAGAAGTGGCACAAAAGGCAAAAGAAGAGTTTGACAAAGTGCACTCAAAAAGTCAAATTCCAAGTGATATTGCAGAATTTAGCTGTGATGGACCGATTTGGATTGCAAAAGCATTGCTAGAATGTAAGATGGAACCCTCAACATCTCAGGCAAGAAGAGATATTAAGCAGGGTGGTGTTAAAATAGACCAAGAAAAAGTTTCTGATGAGAAGTTAGAATTGTCATCCGGGGAGTACCTGTTACAGGTTGGAAAAAGAAAATTTGCAAAGTTAAAGGTGAAGTAAAATGAGTTTTAAGTCTTTAAAAATTGGTAAATATGAGATAGAAAAACCAATAGTGCAAGGTGGTATGGGTGTCGGTATCAGCTGGGATCAATTAGCCGGAACAGTTTCACAAGAGGGTGGACTCGGTGTTATTAGTTCTGTTGGAACCGGTTACTATAAAGATAAAGAGTTTGCAAAGAAATTAGTATCTGAGAGACCTTTAAGTGAAACAAACTTTTATTCAAAAGAAGCTTTTCATGAAATTGTTAAAAATGCCAGAAAAATTTGTGGAGATAAACCATTAGCAGCAAATATTTTGTATGCTATTACTGATTATGGTCGTGTTGTACGTGATGCCTGTGAAGCTGGAATTGATATTATAATTACAGGAGCAGGTCTTCCTACAAATATGCCTGAATTTACTGAAGGGTATCCTGATGTTGCTCTTGTTCCTATTGTATCTTCACCAAAAGCTTTAAAAATAATTTGTAAAAGATGGCAAAAACGCTATAACCGTCTTCCTGATGCAGTAATTCTTGAAGGTCCAAAAAGCGGTGGGCATCAAGGGTTTACATATGAGCAGTGTTCAATGGATGAATACCAGCTAGAAAATCTTGTAAAACCTGTTGTTGAAGAGGCTGCATTATGGGGTGGTATGCCTGTTATCGCTGCGGGCGGTATATGGGATAAAAATGATATAGAAGCAATGATGGAACTAGGTGCAAGCGGTGTTCAAATGGGTACACGTTTTATCGGTACCTTTGAATGTGACGCACATGCAAACTTTAAAAAAGTTTTACTTGATGCCAAAGAGGGTGATATTAAACTTATGGGATCACCTGTGGGCTATCCTGCACAAGGTGTAGTTACGAATTTAACACATTTGGTAGAAAAAAGAGAAGGTCCTGCCATCAAATGTATATCAAATTGTGTCGCACCGTGTAACCGTGGAGAAGAAGCTAAAGTCGTTGGTTTTTGTATAGCAGACAGACTCAGTGATGCTTATGAGGGTAATTTAGAAACAGGACTCTTTTTCTCAGGAACAAATGGCTATAAATTAAATGAAATAATTACAGTAAAAGAACTTATCGACAAGCTGATGCAGGGCGAATAATATTTTATGATAAAAGTCGTTGCCCTAGTACTTTTTTTTATCAGCAGCCTGTATGCTTTAAGTAATCAGGAAATTTTAAAAAGAGCTGATTCTTTTGCAAAATCTTCTAACAAAAGTAATCAGTTCCGTGCATATAATGATTATAAGAACTTGTATTTAAGAGCGTTAATGAATAACGACAAAAAGCTTAAATATTCTGCACTTAAAGGTATTGTATACAGCGGACATAAACTTCATATTGACGTAAAACAGTATGAAAAAGAGTATAAACAATCATTACATGTAACACACTCGTCTAAAAAAAGATATCAAACAAAAAAAGTTATTAAAATCCAATCATCTCATAAACTAAAATCTATCCACTTTAAAAATGGACGATTGGTTTTACGATTTGACAAAAATTTGAAGAAAAATCAGGTCAATTATTTTACGCTGCGTGATAGAAAAAAAAGAGTTTACAAATATGTTTTTGATATTCATGCTTCGATGCTGAGCAGTTCGACGACACTCAGGCAAGAAGGTATTGATAAAATAAAATTGGCTCAATACAACCCAAGTACATTGAGACTTGTTATACAAAACAGAACCCCTTTGAAGATACGTTTTACAAAAAAAGGAAAAGAACTTTCTGTAAAAATAGTCAATAAGTCAGTTAAAACTAAAAATGCAATTGCGTCAAAGAAATATAAAAAAGAACCGCCAAAAAGATTGGACAGAAACAAAATTATAGTAATAGACGCAGGACACGGAGGGAAAGATCCTGGAGCTATTGGATATAGAAAATACAGAGAAAAAGTGATAGTCCTAAGCATTGCAAGAGAGCTAAAAAACATTTTGCGTTCACGTGGATACAAAGTATATATGACTCGAGAGGGCGATCATTTTATAAAACTAAGAAATAGAACAAAATATGCCAATAAAAAAAATGCAGATATTTTTATCAGTATTCATGCCAATGCTGTGGGGCGAAAAGATGCTAAAAAAGTTTGTGGAC
>JAMORM010000147.1 GCA_027063585.1 Sulfurimonas sp.
TTATTATTTATGCTTCACTGATGGAGGATGCGTATGAGTTTTATATATTGGCTCTTCTTATTTCTCTTGTTCAAGGTGGTATTCAGGCGTTAAGCCGTTCGTATTACGCGAAGATGATACCGCAAAAATATGCGGCGGAATTTTTCGGATTTTATGATTTGCTTGGAAAATTTGCGGTTATTTTAGGACCGCTTTTAGTTGCCTTTGTTGCACTGTTTAGCCATAACTCAAGGTTATCCATTGCTTCTGTTTCTGTTCTTTTTATACTCGGCGGAGTACTTCTTTTCTTTGTAGATGAAAAAAAAGTGGCAAAAGATGTGCGCCAAGCAATGGAGTGAGATGCAAATTAATATATCTCATTATGTGAACCAATGTCTATGAGAATGATCTGCTCATCTATGATGATAAAATCTATGAAGATTCTGTAATCCATATCAATAGAGAAAGAGTGATATTCACTTAATGAGCCCTGTAGTTTGTGTAAACGCAGTGAGGGGTGAAAAGGGTTTTTCTGCAAGAGAAGAATAGTTTTTGTGTATTTTTCTTTTAAATTTTGATGTTTTTTAAAGAACTTTTTTGCTATTTTTTTATACTTTTTACTAAAAATGATTTCATACATCAGCTATCTCTCTTAAATGTTTTGCTACATCTGTATGATAATCTCCATTTTTAATATCTTCCATTGCCTCTGTATAAGCACGGTCGAGTTCCAAAGCACGCAGTTCTTTGTATCTCTCTACATCCATAACGACATACTTTTTCTCACCACGAAAATTAATAATAACCTCGTCCCATTTCTCCAAGAGTTTCCCAAAAAGAGAAACTCCCCGTTTTTTTACTTCATTTGCACTGACTGTCATAAGAGTATCCTTAAAAGTACTTTTAAGAGTATTATAATACAGTTTTAATACAAACCGTTTATCTGTGCATCACTGTCCATCATAAAGAGGGCATTGTTGACTACTTCATCACCTACATTCAGACCGGCGGTTATGACATAAGTTTTGTTATCAAGTGGTTTTACATCTACTTCTATCGGCTCATATTCCCCTTCAAACTCTCCGACTACAAAGACATAATACTTGCCGTCTTTTAAGATAACTGCACTTTGAGGCAGGGTAAGATACTCTTTTGGCTTGTCTTTTGAGACGACATTTGCATACATTCCCGGAAAAAGGGTGTTGTCTTTGTTGTTGAGGGTAAGTCTGAGTGTGAGGGTTGCTTTTTTTGGATCTAAGTTAGGATATAAAAACTTCGAGTGTGTTTCATAGGTTTTATCGGTTGTTTTAAAGCTGACACGAAAATCATCTGCATATTTGAGCCATTTTACATCATCTTCAAATATCTGTACTTCCACCCATACATCATCAAGGTTCACTATTTCAAAAAGATTTGATTTTGCATTAAACGCCGAACCCTCATTGATATTTTTGACAAAAATATAACCGCTTTGGGGTGCATAAATAGTCGTATTTGGCGATATTTTTTTCTTTTTTACAAGCTCTGAAATTTCATTGGGGACGACTTCAAGTAAAGAGAGTTTGAGTTTTGCACTTTTGAGCATACCTTTGTTGGATCTGTTTTTGGTGTATTTGTAAGAGTTGATATAATCCTCTTTTGCTTTATAAACTTCAGGGGAGTATACAACTGCCAAAGGTTCCCCTTTTTTTACATATTTATAAATTTTATCGGCATAAAGTTTTTTGACAAAACCTCCAAAACGCGGACTGATTTCATAGACTCTTGCCTCGTTTGCTTTGACAAAACCATAATTTTTTTTACTGTGACTAGTTTTAATTTTTTTCACCTTAACGGTCTGTACCGAAAAAAGCTGTTCTACCGAAACTTCTTTTGCCAAAACCAGTAATGGTAAAAAAAGTAGTAGTAATTTTAAATTTTTCACTTTATCTCTCCTTTGAGTTGTGCTATTTTTGCATTAGCAAGGTTGTAATTTGTGACTGCTTTGATACTTTTTTGCTCCAAATCAAGTTTTTGAAATAAAACATCAATGTATTTAAAAAGGTCGGCACCGATAGATATAGATGTGCCTGAGAGTTCAAACATGTGTGCTACCTGAGGCAGAGCGTCATCTTGAATGATATGGTAAATCTCATATGATGAAAGCATTTGTGCATAGTATGATTCCAGCATTGCGTTGAGTGATATTTGTGTATCTGCCTTTTGACTTGCAATAGACAACACCAAAGAGCGTTGCTCTTCTTCTTTGTAATCTTCCGTGCCGTATATAGGCAGGCTTAAACCGACACCGAATGTATAATAGTTGTCAAAATTTTCTCTCATTGCGTAACCGACGATGAGATTAATATCAGGATAGTTGTTCAAGTTTGCCATTTTTAATTTTGCATTTTGTTTGAGCAGCTCTTTGTCTTTTATTTTTATATCGGGATTTTCTATTAAAGATTTTTGCAATGTCGACAAATCGGGTTTTGCCCCCATTCTTAACTCTATATCCAAATGTTTTATTTTCAATGCCGCAAGATATGAAAGACGTGCATACGCAGAACGGATTTTTTTTTGCAGTACGCTTTTTTGAATCTGCAGGTCCGAGAGAGAAAGTTCAGCTTTCATAATGCCCATATGCTGATTTTCATCTATGCTCGTATAAGATTCATAGAGTGTAATATTTTGCTTTGTAAGTGTTACATATTCGTCAATGATTCTGTATAGCTCATTCAGTTTCCAAATGGTATAGGCTTCACTTTTTATTTTCTCAACTAGTTTGGTTTTCGCTTCATAGAGTTTTGCATCTAAAAGAGCATCTTGTGTGAGTGAGATTTTTTTGTTTGTGTCGCGTTTATTGTAAAAAGGAATCTTTTGCTTGAAACTGACAACGGATTTGCTCATTGCCTGCGAAGAATCCAATGTGTTTTTGGTTATGAGCAGTTCAGGATTGGCAAACTGATCAGAGACCGCTATATTGTATTTGTTTGCCTGAATTCTTTGGTTTATAGATTCCAGCGAAGGGTTTTTCGACAATGAGGTATCTATAATCTCTTGTAAGCTTATTGCCTGTGCCCCTGTGAAAAGTAAAAAAATACTAAATATGATTCTTTTCATAAACTATCCCTCTGTTTTTTTTGTTTTGCAAAGTATAGCATTCTTGTGTGTAGTGTTTGTGACTTGGAAGAGAGCACAAACACTACACACAATTCCAGTATACTGTATGAAATTTTTCTTCAGGGAAAGGGTTTATTATGCAAAGATTTCAAATACAACAACATCTTATTATTTTAGGCGGTGGTTCTGCCGCTTTTTCGGCGGCTATCGAGGCGAATCGCTTGGGTGTGAAAGTAACGATGATAAATGAAGGGCTGCCTATAGGCGGAACCTGTGTGAATGTCGGCTGTGTACCTTCAAAAAATCTTATTCGAGCGGCGGAGACGGTTTATAAGGCAAATCATAATCCTTTTGATGGTGTGAAGTCGAGTGCAAAAGTGAATGATTTTCATACCCTGATAGAGTCAAAAGAAAAACTTGTTCAGAATCTGAGAGAAGAAAAATACATAAACATCATAAAAGATATGCAAAACTTTGAGCTTGTAAAAGGACATGCCGTACTTGTAGATACAAAGAGCGTGCAGGTCGGTACAAGAGTTATCAGGGGAACGCATTTTCTTATCTGCAGCGGCGCATCTTCTTTGATACCTGACATTGAAGGTCTTGATGAAGTTGACTACTTGACCAACAAAGAAGCTTTTGAACTCAAAGAGCTGCCTGAATCTCTTATAATTTTAGGCGGAAGCTACATTGCACTCGAAATTGCACAGATGTTTTCGCGTTTGGGTTCAAAAGTGACAATGCTGCAGCGTTCAAACAGAATCCTTTCAATGCAAATGAATGATATTACGCAGGAATTACATAGATATTTGAAAGATGAGGGCATTAATATTATAACAGGCAATGCCGTGCAAAGCGTTTTACAAAATAAAAAATATGTAGATGTTGTTTCTATGGTGGACGGCAGTGAAAAAGTATTCAGTGCACAAAAATTAATAGTCGCTACGGGAAGACGAGCAAATACACAGGGCTTAAATCTTGAAGCAGTCGGAGTGAAACTTGAAAACAATCAAGGCATAAAAGTAGATGAATATTTGCAAACTTCACAACCAAATATTTACGCAGCAGGTGATGTTTTGGGCAAGAATATGTTTGTATATACGGCAGCGCATGAAGCCAAACTTGCTGTTAACAATATGTTTGCAGACACTAAAAAAAGAGTAGATTTTTCTGTACTGCCTTGGGTAATTTTTACAGATCCACAGGTCGCAGGTGTTGGAATGGATGAGGAACAGGCGAACAAAGCAGGCTTACATGTAGAGAGTGCTATACTGCCTTTACGTTATGTGCCACGGGCACTTGCAGCACAAGATACACGAGGGTTTATAAAACTTGTTTGTAATGTAGAAGATGACACCTTGGTAGGTGCGAGAATTTTGGCATCAGAGGGTTCGGAACTACTTATGGAAGTGGCGGTTATTATAAAGTTTGGCATTAAAGTAGAAGAGTTAAAAGAGATGCTCCATCCGTATTTAACATTGAGTGAAGGTATAAAGCTTGCAGCGATTACATTTGATAAAAATGTGAAAGAGTTGAGTTGCTGTGCAACATAAAAAGAAGATACTATTATTTTTAAAAGGTAGTGTTCAATAATCTGTGTCAGCATCGGATAATTCATAAAATTGTATCATAAATTTAAAGCTTTATCCAAGCGTCCCTCAAAGTAAATTGATAGCTGAG
>JAMORM010000148.1 GCA_027063585.1 Sulfurimonas sp.
CAGCAAGTTCAGCATACTTTTCATCAATTACCATAGAAACTTTAATCTCAGAAGTTGAAATCATATTGATATTGATATTTTCTTTTGCCATTGTTGAAAATGCTTGG
Source organism: Sulfurimonas sp. (assembly GCA_027063585.1). Classification (GTDB taxonomy): domain Bacteria; phylum Campylobacterota; class Campylobacteria; order Campylobacterales; family Sulfurimonadaceae; genus Sulfurimonas. Next base: position 108 of record JAMORM010000148.1, read on the forward strand.
GCAGCTACACCTGCATGTGATTTCATGCCGACACCTACAACAGAGACTTTACAAATATCTTCATTGTAAGAATCATCTTTAACCTCACCGCTTTTCACAAATATATCTACCACGCTTTTTGCATCATGTAAATCACTGACAGGAACCGTAAAGTCTATATTTGTTGTATCATCAACCGCTTTATTTTGTATAATCATATCAACATTGACTTCCGCATCCGCTAGTGCATTAAAAATATCAGAGGCTATGCCCGGTCTGTCTTTGACACCCATTAAAGAGATACGTGCTTGATTTCTATCTAGTGCGATTCCGCTTACTAATGGTTTTTCCATAATATTTTCTTCCTTTGTAATTAATGTTCCCTCTTCATCGCAAAAACTGCTTCTTGTAACTAAATTGACATTTAATTTTTTTGCCAGCTCTACTGAACGGTTTTGCAGTACTTTTGCTCCTAAAGATGCAAGCTCAAGCATCTCATCATAAGAAATCTTTTCTAATTTTTTTGCTTTTGGTTCTATACGAGGGTCTGTTGTAAAAATTCCCGTTACATCTGTATATATTTCACACAAATCTGCTTTGAGGGCACCAGCAATGGCCACAGCAGACAAATCACTTCCTCCGCGTCCAAGAGTCGTAACATCACCATTTTCATTAACGCCTTGAAAACCTGCTACGACGACAACTTTCCCCTCTTTTAAAGCATTTTTCATTGATTGCGGATTGATCACTTGAATACGCGCTTTTGTATGATGCTTGTCTGTCACAATTCCGGCTTTTCTTCCTGTCATAGCTTCCGCATCAATACCCATTTCCTGTAGTGCAATAGAAATAAGAGCCGCAGTTACACGCTCTCCCGAGCTTAAAAGCATATCCATTTCAGCCCGGGCAGGATTTTCTGAAAAATGTTCAGCAAAACCTACAAGTTTATTTGTTTCACCGCTCATAGCTGAAACAACTACTACAACATCATTTCCCGCTTTTCTAGTTGCCGCTACACGATTTGCCACGTTTTGTATGCGCTCTAAATCACCAACACTTGTTCCACCGAACTTTTGAACTATTAACATTTACAACAGCCCCTCTTTCTTAAAATAATTTATAACTTTTTCATACACAGGCTGCTTAAAATGTGCCGTATAATCTAAAACATCATCTATATTTACAAACTTGTAATTTATAAACTCAGGATGTTTTGTATCTAGATTTATTTTTGCATCTTTTGCGAGTTTGAGTAAAAAATATTTCTGCGTCTGTCCCTTGTATGGTTTCATTTTAGTCGCAATTTTAGGTGGGAAATCATAAGAAATCCACTCCGGATACTCAGCAATTATTTCAGCCGCATCTGTACCTATCTCTTCTTCCATTTCACGAAAAAGTGCCTCATGAACTTCTTCGCCTTCATCAATTCCGCCTTGAGGAAATTGCCAGATATCAGTCAAATCATTTCTCTGCGCAATAAAAACATCTTTTTTTTGCGGATATTCACTTGACACCATTATCATAGCGACATTAGGGCGATATATTTCTTTTTTATTCATCTAGGCATACCTATGTTTAATTATCGCGATTATACAAAATTAGCCATTAAAATAAGTTTATCCGGCTATAATTCTTTATGCTTTTATATATACACATTCCTTTTTGTGACTCAAAATGCGCTTACTGTGCCTTTAACTCTTATGTTGACAAGTTTCATCTCAAAGAAAAGTACATGCAGGCATTGCACCAACAGTTACAACATGAACTTATTCGATTTCAAGCAAAAAAAAACAGCATTGAGACCGTTTTTATAGGAGGCGGTACACCGTCAACCGTTTCACCGAAACTTTATGAGGCTATTTTTGAGTTGCTTCGTCCTTACTTGATACAAAACGCTGAAATTACAAGTGAAGCCAATCCAAACAGTGCAACTAAAGAGTGGCTTGAGGGAATGAAAAAGCTTGGAGTAAACCGTATTAGCTTTGGAACACAAACATTTGACAAAGAGAAACTTAAACTTTTAAATAGAGCGCATACACCGCAAATGGCAATAGATGCCGTTAATAATGCTTCAAGCATTGGCTTTGAAAATATTTCATTAGACTTAATATATGCTACTTTGGGCGACACAAAAGAGTTACTTACCAAGGATATACAAACTGCGCTGTCTCTGCCAATCAATCATATAAGTGCCTATGCTTTAATAATTGAAGAAGGAACTGCTTTTGAAAAACGACCGCAAATGTCAAATGAACAACTTGATTTGACAAAATGGATTTTTCAAGAAATTCAAAAATATGGGTTTGAACAATATGAGATAAGTAATTTTGGAACTTATAAATCACTTCATAATCTTGGCTACTGGCAATATAAAGATTATATAGGTATCGGTGCCGGAGCTGTTGGCAAATTAGGACTAACAAGATTTTATCCACAAACCGATATAGAAACATATATAAATAATCCTCTGGATATCAAAGAAGAGATTTTGAGCCAAGAAGACAAAAGACTTGAGCAGATATTTTTGGGTCTGCGTTCAGCTGTCGGCGTTAATCAAAAGATATTACATAGTGAAGAAACAAAAAAAGCATCCATTTTACTTGATGAAAAAAAATTAAAGCTAAAAAACAATATTTTATACAATGAAAACTATCTTTTGGCAGATGAAATTGCATTATTTTTAACTTCTTGAAGTATATTCCAAATTATTTAATCAATCTTTAGATAAAATCACACAATCAATAAAATATGAAGGCTTAATATGTTCGGTATGGGTTTTACAGAAATGCTTCTAATAGCAGTTATTGCTATCCTTTTTCTAGGTCCTGATAAACTGCCTAGTACGATGATAGAAATTGCTAAATTTTTTAAAAATGTCAAAAGTACGATAGGAAATGTAAAAGATTCTCTCGAAGAAGAGATGAATTTAAGTGAAATAAAGCAAGAAGCACTCGCTTATAAACAAGAGCTTCTCAATGCAAGTGAAAGCTTACATAAAGTGACAGATATCCCAGCAGAAGCCGGCGCAAAACTTACAAGTTTAACTGATGATATTTTAACAGACGATGATGCCAAAAAAGAGCCAAAAAAAGAGTCAAAAGAACCTCAGGAAGTAACTTTTAAGAAAAAGTCAAAAGAAAAAAAAATAGATAAGAAAGAAGAAGAAAATAAAGATGTTTGATGAATTAAGACCACACCTTGTAGAACTCCGAAAAAGGCTGGCTATATCAGCTGCTAGTTTAATAGTCATGTTTTTTGTCATGTTTTACTTTCATGAACCTATACTTACATGGATGGTGCAACCACTCAATGATGCACTTGCAGAAGTTGGTAAAGTGTCAGTTAATGCGGCAAACGGTATGATCACCACTTCCCAAGTTGGTGGTGCATTTTTTGTAGCCTTAAAAGTTTCATTTTTTGCAGCCATTCTAGGCGCACTACCAATTATACTCTCGCAAATTTGGCTTTTTATTGCTCCTGGTCTTTATGCGCATGAAAAAAAAATGGTTTTTCCTTTTGTTGCAGGAGGAACAATTATGTTTCTTGTGGGTGTTCTTTTTGCCTACTATGTCGTTACCCCTTTTGGATTTGATTTTCTCATAACCTTTGGTTCTTTTAAATTTACTCCGCTTATCAACATTGAAGATTATGTAGGATTTTTTACAAAAATTATGTTTGGTTTTGGTCTTGCTTTTGAACTACCTGTTTTTGCCTACTTCTTAGCACTTCTTGGTCTTGTTGATGACAGACAAATGACATCATTTTTCAAATATGCTATTGTTATTATTTTTATTGTTGCGGCACTTTTAACTCCACCGGATGTACTTACACAGCTTCTTATGGCCGGTCCACTTGTTATACTTTATCTGCTTTCTATTTTAATAGTGAAAATGGTGAATCCTGCACCGCCTATTGAAGATGAAGATGAAGAGGAAGAGGAAGATGAAAATACTCTCAAAGTTGAACATCACGAAGATTATGACGAACTTATAGATGACGGGAAAAAAGGTGAGTAACAAAGAGTTACTCACTTCAAGCTATAACTTCACACTCCCAGATGAACTTATAGCCAGCTACCCTGCCTCACCCCGAGACCATGCCAAACTTTTGGTATATGACAGAGCTACAGACACTATTACCCATACTTTTTTTTACAATCTTGAAGAGTTTCTGCCTAAAGAGTGTGCATTAATTTTCAATGATACAAAAGTTATAAAAGCGAGACTGTTTGGACAAAAACCAAGCGGCGGTAAAATTGAACTGCTTATAAACAGAGCGCTAAATGCACATGATATTAATGTTTATATACGAGGAAAAGTCAAAGCAGGTAGTGAAATATTTTTTGAAAATAATCTCAAAGCAAAAGTTACAAAACTCAATGATGATGGCAGTCGTGAAGTTACTTTTTATCAAAATGACATATTGCTGCGTTTTGAAGATTTACTCCCAATTATCGATAAAATCGGGCATATTCCGCTGCCTCCATATATTCAAAGAGCAGATGAAGATGAAGATGCGAATGAGTACCAGAGTGTATTTGCCCGCCAAGAAGGTGCTGTTGCCGCGCCGACTGCTTCACTACACTTTACACCCGAGCAGCATAAAAGAATTTGTAAAAACCATAAACATGCCTATGTCACGTTACATGTAGGCAGCGGAACATTTAAACCGGTTGAAGCTGATATCATCACAGAGCATCCTATGCATTCTGAATATTACGATATCTCCAAAGAAGCAAAAGAGATTTTAGATTCAACGATTTCTGTCGTAAGTGTCGGAACAACATCAACAAGAACCATAGAATTTTATGCAAGACATAAAGAACAAACTAAAGGCGAAGCAAATCTTTTTTTACATCCAAATAACAAACCATTACGAGTAAATCACCTACTAACAAATTTTCATCTGCCAAAATCAACACTGCTTATGCTTGTTGCATCCTTTGTAGGTTTACAAAAAACTCAAGAGCTCTACGCTGAGGCTATAAAAGAAAAATATAGATTTTACTCTTACGGCGACGCAATGCTTATCCTTTAACTCATCTTAGAGTGTATAAACTTTTGCATTTTTTATTTCTATTGTTCCATTGAGTTCTGCTTCAAAAATTTTTGACGGATATTTTTTCAAAGCTTCCTCATACGTCGGATTTGTTTGACAGTAATATAAAAACTCATCTTGTACGACTTCTTTACATGTAAACTCAGAAAATTTTGCGACAAAAGCATCCAAATCATAAACAGCTTTTGCTTTTCCTTGCAAGAGTAGATCGTTAGTTGCTTCACTCTCTCCAATTCTATGCGCTAAAACATAAACTTCTTTTCCCATTTTAAGAGCATATTCAACACTGTGCATTGTTCCAGAATTAAAATCAGCATATGTTACGACAAGAACATCACCCAAAGCAACTACGACTTCATTGCGCAGAGGAAAATTGTACTTTTGAGAAGGTGTACCTTCTTGAAACTGACTTAATACCAAACCACTTTTTTCAATATCTGCAATAATATTTTTATTTATTGAGGGATAGCGTTTGTCAAGTCCGGTTGCAGCAACCATTATTGTATTGTCTGCACCAGCTGCTTTATGCGCAATTGCATCGACCCCAAGAGCACCGCCACTTACTATGCAAACACCCGCTTGGGAAAGTTTTTGTGAGAGTTTATGTGTCAATTCTCTTGCATATTGATTTGGTTTTCGACTGCCTACGATGGCTACTTTTTTTTTGTGCAACAAATCTGTATTACCTTTATAAAAAAGCACACTCGGATAGTGTTTCATAGCTTCTAGTTCCGGTATATGAAATCTTATTTGTTCAATCATAAACTTAATATATTTTATTGACCTGGACTAGTTCAACATCTTTGAACAATGCCTTTGATTCGTATAAAGCTTGCAGAGTATTTTTATGAGGATGACCTATGGCAATTGCATGCCCTCTTCTTTTAGCTAAAACAATCGCTTTTTTAATTTGCTTTAATATGTATGGTTTGTCCATATGATGATCTAAAAAGACATCGCGCGAAACATATTTCAAACCAAAGTTTTTCAACACTTTTGGTGCCATCGTTTTTGCCGTCGTTCTGCTATCAATAAAATGAATATGATTTGTATTCAATGCAAAAATCAATCTATTCATAGCAATTTCATTGGATGTAAATTTACTTCCCGTATGATTATTTATATATGAAACCTTAGGAAATAATTTTTTAATATCTTTAATCTTGGCAGAAATTTTTTGTTGAGAATCATGTATACGGAGTGTATGCGGTTCCTCTGCACTAAAATGCATTGCTTCCATCGGTAAATGCACCATATAAAATTTTTCATGCGATGCCAGCTTTGCAGAATTTGGTCTTGCCGCACGCGGTGGAAGGAATGACATGGTAACATTAAGATGTAGGCTTTTTACAGCTCTTACCTGCGAGGCAGTCTGCATATCATCTATGATAATAGCCAATTTTGGTTTTAATGTATAGATTTCTACTTTTTTAGCTTTTGTCTTTGGAGGATTTGCCAATGTTTCATCATCTATTTCATGTGCTGCTGAAGCATATGCTTTTGTCTCTTTTTTCAGTACTTCTTTAAGTCTTTTATTGACACTTATGGGAGCTTTTGGAATTTTAGTCGTTTTTTTCTCTTTTAGAATCACTTTTTCTTTTACAATTGTTTTTGTATTATTGACGCCTAAATAATATCCTACTATCAAAGATGTCAAACCAAGTGCTATAATTGCCAACGTCCATACTATATATTTTAATAAAGAGGAGCTGCCCTTTTTCTTTGTTCTTTTTTTTCTTTTTGCCATTAACTTTTCATCTTACTTTTAAATTTACTGAAACTATATCCTAAAAAAATAAAAATCTTAATTTTATTGCATTTTGTCATCAAAACATCAATAGACTATTTACAAAATATATGTGTGCTTTTTTTAAGCAAAACTTATGTATAATTCCAAGTTCCTTTCTCTTTGTAATGTCAGAATTGACACTATATTCAGATCCGAAAGGGAAACAAAAGCCTAGAATTAGGCAATACCAAGAGGAGATCATACTATATGAGACACTACGAAAACTTAGTAATCGTAAAACCTACATTTACTGCAGAAGAAATCCAAGCTAGCATCAAAGCTGTTGAAGAGGTTATTACTTCAAACGGTGGAGAAATTGCAGCGACAAACGCTATGGGTATGAGAAAATTAGCATACCCAATTGATAAAAATGAACGTGGATATTATTATGTAATCTACTACTCAGTAGCTCCGGCTGCAATCGCTGAAATTGAAAGACGTTTCCGTATTAACGAAGACCTTTTAAGATTTGTTACAATCAAATATGATTCAAACCGTGAAATAAAAGCATGGAATGGTCTTGTTGAAAAAGCAAATAAAGCATCCGAGGCTCCAAAAGCAGAAGAGGCTCCAAAAGCAGAAGAAGTTTCAGCAACGGAAACTCCAAAAGAAGAAGAAGCTCCGGCTACAGAAGCAGCAGCTGAGTAATAGCATTCGCTATAATTTGAAGGAAAATTTATGTTCAATAAAATAATTTTAGTTGGCAACTTGACACGCGATATCGAGCTTAGATACTCTCAAGGTGGTATGGGCATTGCTAAAACAGCAATTGCAACAAGCCGTAAATTCACCAGTAATGGTGAAAAAAAAGAGGAAGTCTGTTTTGTAGATATTACTTTTTTTGGAAGAAGTGCCGAAGTTGCGAACCAATACCTCAGAAAAGGAAGTAAAATCCTTGTTGAGGGAAGATTAAACTTTGAACAATGGGTTGACCAAAATGGACAAAAAAGATCGAAACACTCTGTTATTGTAGAAACTATGCAAATGCTTGACTCTAAAGGAGATAATGGCGGTAGCAACTATAATGCTCAGTCAAATACTCCGATGGCTAACGCCAATCAAGGTGATGGATATAATGCACCTGCTCAGGGAGAACCGCAAGGCTATCAACAACCTGCTCAACAACAGCAGCAAAGTTATCAGCCACAGCAACAACAAAATAGCTACAATAACAATCAAGCAGCGTCTCAGAGTCGTGAAATGCCAAGTAGCAACTCGATTCCTGAAATTGATATAGATGAAGATGAAATTCCATTTTAGAAAAAAATAGATATAAAGGTAATAACATGTCAGAAAAAAGAAAATACAAAAAAAGATATTGTAAATACTGTGAAGCAAAAGTTGACTTCATGGATTACAAAGAAGTAGCAAGTTTACGTTTTTCATTATCAGAAAGATACAAAATTATGCCACGTCGTTTAACTGGTAACTGTAAACGTCACCAAGATATGATTACAGTAGTAATCAAACGTGCTCGTGCAGCAGCTTTAGTTCCATACACTGTAAGTCGCAAGCAAGTTGTAACTGCACCGTTTGAAAACCTAAGATAATTTCAATTTAGCCCCTTTCTTGAGGGGCTTTTTAAATAAGATTACTCTTCTTTCTTTTCCTTTTTATAAAATTCCAATGCTTTTAAAGCATCACTGCAACTTTCAAATATATAATCTTCTGGCACTAAATTCGGAATTAATCTAATATTTTTGAGCATATCCAAAGGCTGTTCTTTAATTCCTGTAAAAAATACGGTAATTCCCTTCTTTTGAAGTTCCAACACGGCTTCTTCTATTGCGTACATACCGGTTTGATCTATTGACGGAACATTATCCATCATAAAAATAACAATACGCACATCAGGCAACTCTTGCATCATCTTTTTAAAATGTGCCGTGAATCCAAAAAATATCGGTCCGTCAAAATGTTGTATATAAACCTGTCCTTTTAAATCTTCGGGAATAACTTGTTCATCTTCTTTTGAGTGCATTTTATAATAATCATCCAACATAGAGCTAAATGCATTTGCTTCAGCAATATCTCCCATGTGTTTCATAAATAACAAAGAGGCCAAAACCAAACCAACAGCTACAGCCTGTAAGAGATCAACAAATACCGTCAAAACTAAAACAATAATCATCACTATAGCATCGGAACGTGGCACTCTTACAATATGCTTTAACCCTTTATAGTCAATAATTCCTATACCGACCGTTATTAATATACCGGCAAGAACAGGAATCGGAATAAGTTTTGCATATGCTCCCGCACCAAATAAAATGATTAACAAAACAATTGAATGTATCATCCCTGAGAGTCTTGTCTTTCCTCCTGCTTTGATATTTACAACTGTTCTCATAGTTGCACCGGCTCCGGGGAGTCCACCTATAATTCCGGCAGCCACATTTCCTATTCCTTGTCCTATTAATTCTTTATTTGGATTATGCTGGGTTTTTGTCATATTATCAGCAACTACGGATGTTAAAAGTGAATCAATTGCTCCCAATGCAGCAAGTGTAAGTGCGGGAATTACTAAATTCATAGGATGATGCCAATCCATACCAAGAAGTGTGTCTATATGAACATCCGGTATTCCTTTTGGTATATCACCAATAATTGCAACATCCATTTTCATTAGATATGCAACTATTGAAAGAACTATCAAAGCAACAAGAGCAGAAGGAACAATCTTTGTTATTTTTGGAAATAGATAAATAATAGCAATTGTTGATATGGCCAATAAAACTGCTTCCAAATTCACTCCATCGATAATATCTGATATATTCGTAAATATATCAATAATTGTAGATGGTGATTTCATACCAAAAAATGGAAAAATTTGCATAAATATAATTATAAAACCTATTCCACTCATAAAACCTGAAACTACAGGATAAGGAATATAGCGTATATACTGACCTATTTTTGCAATACCCATAATTATCAAAAATATACCTGCTAGTACAAATGTAGCAACTATTGTCGGTATGGCATTTTCAACCGAACCGTATATCGCAATTTCACCTGCAATAATAGCAGAAGAAACAACAGTCATGGGTCCTGTCGGTCCAGATATTTGTGTTGACGTACCTCCAAATAAAGCTGCAAAAAAGCCTAAAGCTATAGCACCGTATAATCCTGCTATAGCCCCCATTCCTGATTGTACACCAAAGGCCAGAGCCAAAGGAAGAGCAACAACGGCAGCCGTCATACCACCGAAAATATCACCTGATAAATTTTTTGTACTTAACATTTAGTCCTCCTTTTTTTCACTTAGCTTTTTGTATGTACATTCATCCGGATCATAATATTCAATTTCACCATTATGCATATTATACAGCCAACCATGTATATGAATAGAGCCGTTGTCTACTTTTTCTTTAACATATGGATAAGTTAAAAGATTTTCAATTTGGAAAACGACAGATAATTTTTCTGTTAAACGAAGAAGATCCTCTTGTGCCACTTCTTCTCCTAAAGCAATTTTCGCCATAGATTTAGCTTTTTCTCCCAAAGAGAGCCATTTCTTTGTATGTATAAATTTATCTTTATCTATGTCTGAGAACAAAGCAGAAATAGCTCCACATTGGGTATGCCCACATATAATTATTTCAGACACGTTCAGTGCTGTAACAGCGTATTCTATACCTGAAGCTGTAGCATGATAGTCTTCATCAGGCTTATACGGTGCAACAAAATTTCCAACATTTCTCAAGACAAAAAGGTCTCCGGGTTCGGTAGAAGTAATAAGATTTGGTATAACACGTGAATCTGCACATCCGATAAAAAGTGCTTTTGGATTTTGTCCGTTTTTAGCTAAATCTAGCAACTCAAGCTCATGTTTTTTAAAATAACTCTTTTTAAACACATCATTACCCTTTAGTAATGTACTGTTTTTCAACATAGTAATCTCCTAGTAAAAATATAATTTGTTTATATGGTGCATGTTAAGAAAATTAAAAAAAGATAGGAGGCTTAAATATTGTAGAAATAAATTTAAAGCTATAAAGTTTGCTCATAAATTGTGGAGTTGAAGTTTGTGTGATTACATAAAGTGCTAGCGGAACAGAAAGAATAAACAATTTGTCATCAGTCGTATCATTGATTAATCGTTTCTCCATAACAGACTCAGAAATTTTTAAGGAAGGGCTTTCAAGGAATATAACAGACGACACATATTCATAGGTCATAATTACCAAAAAAAACAATGATAATAATAAGCTGATAATACGATTATTCATATGCTGATTGTATATATTTAATAACAACAAGTCAAGTGTGTTTTTTCAATACTAAAATTTTTAATCTAATTAGGAATATTTATTGCTATGTCTTAGGTAAAAAGAACTCACATGAAATTAATAATACTTCTTTTACTCTTACTTCACAGCCTTTTACTGAATGCAAAAACATCTGATTTTTCTCTCATTATTCATAAGCCTTTCAATTCTGGACTTGTTGACATTACCCAAAATTATGATGGAACACTAAGTGTTCTTGGCTTTACAAATGACTTTAAACAGCCTTTACATGTAAACAAGACATATACGGACCCTTTTGAATATTTACAAAGCGTTTCAAGTAAATATGGTGCGAAGATGCAACTCTTTACTATTAATAATAAAGCACAAATTACACAATCAAAAATAATTAATATTAGTAAATTTGCTAAGCCTGCCTCTTTTGTAAAAACACCGACAAACGGATACTTTATTGGAGGCTATACGATGGATGGCTCACAACTATTGTTGTTACTTAATGCAAATATGAATTTAATTCATCATCTCTATTTTGGCACCAAAAACCATGACACAATGAATAAACTTCTCGCTTTAAAAGATGGAGGCGTGTTGAGCGTGGGAACTTCATTTACATCCAGAACAAATCAGGATAATATTTTTCAAAGTGGTTTAGGCAATGATGATATTTGCATAAGCAGGTTTACAAAAGATGCCCGTCTGTTATGGACTAAAAAATACGGCACACAATATGATGATGCCGGCATAGATGCCGCCGAAGCAGATGATGGTTCCATTGTGGTGCTTAGTACAACACATAAAATGGGTAAACAAGCTGTATATATCTCCAGGCTCACACAAAACGGCGACAAAGTATGGTTAAAAGAGATTCCAAGTAAAAATACAATTGAGCCGGTTTCACTACTAAAATTAAAAGATCATAATTTTGTAATCTCTTTAGCCCAAACTGATGCTATGCACAAAAAACAGATACGCCTGGTAAAATTCGATATATATAAAAACATATTGATAGACAGTCATATTGAGAGTACCTATTCCAGTCAGATTAATGATATAAAAGAGTTTAGCGACGGTAGGCTCATAGGCGTAGGTTTTGTAGAAGATAATTATAATACTGACGGCTTGGCAATGATAATAAGCAAGAATTTAAAGCTCCTCAATCAGGAACATTACGGGGATGATAATTATGATGTATTTAACAAGGCGACAATTTTAGCAAACGCACAAGTCGGTGTAGCCGGCATACATACAGACAACAATTCCAATGAAAACAATATGTGGGTGGTTAAACTCAATAAAGATGCTACAATGGCTCAAATAGCCGTTAATGCTCAAGATTTTTATGCGCAGTTATGCGCATTATTTGAAGATGAGATAAATAACAAACAGCTTATAATCAAAAAAGATTTAACTATTGAGTTTACGAAAAAAAGCCTTTACTTTAAAATAGGAGAATACAAACTCAATACAAAACAAAAAAAGTTTTTTGATAAATTTTCCAAGAAACTGATATCTTTTTTATATGCACATAAAAGCCAAATAGATACATTAAAAATCAACGGACATACTTCCAGTGAATGGAAAAATGCTGCTTTTTCTGATAGGTTTTTAAAGAATGAAGAGTTATCAATGAAACGTTCTTATGAAACATTAAAGTCACTTTTACTAGCACAAGATGAAGCAAAACAAAAATATTTGACTCAAATTTTAACAGGCAGTGGACTCAATTATAAAAACAGAATTATTATAAACAATAAAGAAGATAGAGAAAAATCAAGAAGAGTAAGTTTAAAAATTATTTTAAAGCAAGAGAAAACTAAACCCTAAAAAGGGTTTAGTTGAAAAAGTTATTAATTAACCACAAGATGGAACTTCACCATCTGATGCATATTTCCAAACAAAATCATAAAGATTAGTTACATCTTTTGGTTTCATTTTTTTAATTTTCTTCACTCCATGAGGGCAAATTTTCATCCATTCTTCTTGAAGTTTACCAGCATCTTTGAGTGAAGTCCAACCTTTACGATCATGCTTCATTGCAAATACTGCACCATTTTTAAGACCATCTTTTTTACAAACTTTTAGTTTTTTAAGATAAAATTTCTGACCCTTTTTTGCATCAGCCATTGCACTTGTAGTAAAAACTGATCCGGCTACCATAGCAGCCAATAACAATGAAGTCGTTTTTTTCATTTAATTTCCTTTGAAAAAGTGATAATACTGTGATATGTTACTACCATCTTTATAAATTATAGATTAATCTTATGCAAACATAATAAAATTTTATATCTTATGATCGAAAATCAAGTCTTGTTTTATCTTGAATGAGTTTTTTATACAATTTAAACTTTGCTTTTTGTAATGCTTCATCATTATAATCAAATTCTGCTTTCATAACTTCTGCAGCGATTCCTGCCGTATCCATTGCAAACAATTTTAACTCTTTTTTCGTTAGTTTTGCCTTTAATGCAGCATAAAGTTCTTTGTCGTCTTCTATCAAATCAACTGCATCAAGTTTACAAAACTCTGCAAGTTTTTCTCTAAAATTATTTTCATTATGGTACTGTCTCCAAACTGTACTTTCTAGCATTCTATTTCCTTTAATATTTGTGTTAAATCTTTTGTATCCACTATTACATTCGCCTGAGCTTTTAAAATGTCTCTTGCACAAAAAGCTATTCGTGTGCCTGCATGCGCGAACATTGAGAGGTCGTTTGCCCCGTCACCACAGACCATTGTCTCTTCTTCACTCATACCCAAAATATCCTGAAGACGTACCAGCATATCGCCTTTTGAAAAGTTAAACATCATATCACCGCCCACAAGTCCCGTAAGTTTACCGTTCTTTACATGTAAGGCATTAGAAAAATCTGCATCATAGCCTAAAACATCTTTTGCGTACGAAGTCGCCGTTCTAAAGCCACCGCTGAAACATACAACTTTCATGCCTCTGCTTTTAAGCTCCGCTATTGTCTCTACCGCTCCCGGCATATATGGCAGATTATGTGCTATTTTTTCAACTACTTCAAAATCCAGCCCTTTTAAAAGCCCTACTCTTTGCTGCAGAGACTCAAAAAAATCAAGTCGTCCGCTCATTGCCTCTTCCGTAATACGGGCAACTTCTTCTCCTATTCCTAATTCATCAGCAAAAAAATCTATCGTTTCACCGTCCATTAATGTAGAATCAAAGTCAAATACTGCAAGTTTTAGCATAAATTTTCTCTCTTTTGTATATAATGTCGCAATTATAGCTAAAGACTACTTATTATAGGATTTTATTTGTTTGACACACTCATAGAGAAATTAAAAAACGATACATATATTACTTTAGAAACAACACCGGGACACTCGGCAACCTTTACACCTACTATAGATAAAATAGAGGCGCTGGGACTTGCAGAATTGGTTGACGGGTTTTCTACAACAGACAATCCTTTGGCTAAACTAAAGTACAATGCCCTTTTTGCTGCCAAACTGCTTCAAGACAGATTTAACAAGCCTGTTATAGCAACAATGAGTATGAGAGACAGAAATAAAATCGCCCTGCAGTCTGATCTTTTGGGTGCAAATGAGTTTAACATCCGGGCTATTTTGGCACTTACAGGAGACCCTGCGACAATCTCAGACCAGCCAAATACGAAAGGTGTTTTTGAAGCTGACAGTTCTTTGCTGCTAGACATTATTGCCGCTTTAAACTCCGGTATGGACTATGCTGCCAAGCCTTTTAGTGTTTCGCCAAAACATATACATCCTTTCGCCGTCGTAAATTCTTATGCAAAAAATCCAAAAACATTACAAAAAAAGATGCAAAAGAAAATAAAACACGGGGCAATCGGTATTATCACTCAGCCCGTATATGATTTGGAAAATGCAAAACAGCTTTTAGAACTCAAAGACAATGCAAATAAAGAGTGCTGCCGTGAAAATAAAAATGCAGAATTAATTTTAGGCGTTTTTCCTATTACAAAACTGCGTACAGCACAATTTTTAGCATCACATGTTCCCGGTATCAACGTTCCGCCATGCTGGATAGACAAACTACGCCAAGCAAATATAAAAGGTGTAGAGGAAGAGTATAAAGTCGGATTTGAACTGAGTAAAAAACTTTTTGAAGATTTAAAACTACTGCATCCAAAAATCCATTTGATGACAGCTAACCAGTTTCAAATAGCCAAAGATATATTAGTATAAAGTAAGGAAGAAAATGATTGATTTAAAACTACTGCAAAAAGATTTTGAAGGCATAAGCAAAAAATTACAACGTAAAGGCGTTGATGAAAAACTTTTAGAAAAAGTAAAAATAAAATTTGAAGAGCTTAAAGAGGCAAAAGCACACTTTGAGACACTTCAAGCTGCACAAAATGCAATGAGTAAAGAGTTTGGTATGTATAAACGTGAAGGTAAAGACATCAGCGAACTCAAGGCAAAAGTAGATGAAAACAAAATCCGTATAGCCGATGCACTTGAGATACAACGCCTTCGCCAAGAAGAACTTGAAGCGCTTGCTATGGCAATTCCAAATATTCCCGATGATGATGTACCCGACGGTGAAGATGAAGATGACAATATAGAGATTAAAAAGGTACTCACGCCCAAGGAGTTTTCATTCACCCCAAAAGAGCACTGGGAACTTGCCGAACAAAACGGCTGGATAGACTTTGAACGTGGTGTAAAACTGGCAACCTCACGATTTTCAGTCAGCTTTGGCATGGGTGCTAGACTTGAACGCGCCCTCATAAACTTTATGCTTGATTTTAACCGCCAACGTGGATTTGAAGAAGTGAGTGTTCCTGCTCTTGTCAACAGAAAAGCTCTTGAAGGAACGGGACAACTTCCAAAGTTTGAAGATGATTTATATAAAATACAAGATCAGGAACTTTTTCTTATTCCTACTGCAGAAGTTCCTGTAACAAATCTCTATCAAGATGAAATATTATCGCTTGATAAGTTACCTAAGCGAATGACAGCCTATACTTCATGCTTTAGAAAAGAAGCCGGAGCAGCAGGACGTGACACAAGAGGAATGATACGACAACATCAGTTTCATAAAGTAGAACTTGTGAGTATCGCTACACCGGGTGAAAGTGACATAATATTTAACGACATGGTTACATGTGCATCAGATTTACTCACAGCCTTGGAGTTACCGCATCGACTTGTCACACTTTGCACAGGTGATTTAGGTTTTTCAGCTGCGAAGACTATTGACCTTGAAGTGTGGCTCCCGGGACAGAACACTTACCGTGAGATATCCTCTGTAAGTAACACAAGAGATTTTCAAGCACGTCGTGCAAAAATCCGTTTTAAAAATGGCAAGAAAAATGAGCTTGTCCATACATTAAACGGCTCATCTTTAGCTGTTGGTCGCACACTTGTGGCAATTATGGAAAACTTTCAAAATTCAGATGGAAGTATAGACATTCCAAAAGTTTTACATCCTTATTTAGGATTGTAAACCTTGTATTTAATAAAATATCAAAAGAATTGTTCATATCTCTTGTATTTAAAAAAATTTTAAGATATACTTCTGTTAAGAAAAGATGATTCTAGTTACATCTTTAGATTGCTTTATATTGACGACTTCTTGTTTCCAGTACATTCACCTAAAAGAAAAACTTTATATTATATTTTTACCATCAAAGAAATTTGGTGTACTCAAACAAACAAGGATTTACAATGGCAACATTACAAAATGGAACAGTTAAATGGTTCAACAGCGACAAAGGTTTCGGATTTATCGAAGTAGAAGATGGCGGGAAAGATGTATTTGTACATTATCGTCAAATTAATGATAACGGACATAGTCGTGTATCACTTGATGAAGGTCAAAAAGTAACTTTTGAAATCGGTCAAGGTGACAAAGGTCCACAAGCAGAAAACGTTACAGGTCTGTAACTTTTATATTAGGCAGCTTGTAAAAGCTGCTTAACCCCTCTACTTATTTACTCAAATATCGCGGAATAGAGCAGTTCGGTAGCTCGTCGGGCTCATAACCCGAAGGTCGCAAGTTCAAATCTTGCTTCCGCAACCAATCCTAAAAAAATATAGTTATATTAAAATTATTTATATAAGTTAAGTTTCTTTGTAATAGAATAGTTTATGTTAATACATTCTATTTGAGGAAGATGCTATGAAAAAAACACTATCTAAATACTTTAACATATATCTCGTTATTGCTCTGATTGGCGGCTTTTCTTTTTTATATCTTTTTTCATTTGCATTTGTTCTTAATGATGTAGCGACAGGCTCAAGTTTAAAAATGAAAAAAAAGGCTATCCAAAAGAAAAAAGAGCTTTGTCTTAAAGATCCGACGCAATGCTGATTTATTCTTTATTGCTTGAATACCGCATAACAAATATAAAAAGACTCAATACCGCGATCATAATACCAACACCTGCTATCAGGTAAAAAGCATGGATCATCTGCGCATAATCACTTAAAGCAATTTTAAATACAACCATAAGTGATTCTATTGATAAGGCAATAATTATGGAAGTCAGAAATCGGGCTAAGAGTCTGTTTTCTATGTTGTAATCACGGCTGATACTTTTGTAAAATACTTCATGCTCCAAAATTGTTTTTGACAAATCAAAAATAGCCAATGCCAAAGTCAATGCGATGATAGAACGAAATAGTCCAGATAAAATATCTTTGTCTTGTGTACCAAAAGTTATCCAAATAGTAAAAAATGCGTAGCTGACAAGTGCAAAAGAAAACAGTGAGAGTAAAAATCCAAAGAGTCCATAAAAATATTGTGTAAATTTACTAAAGTATTCATGTCCATCCACTAAAGAGAGCTCTTTTAAAAGTGTATACAATTCAAAATCATATACAATATATTCTTCATTGATATACTGCACAACTGTTATGTAAGGTGTTGCGCTTCTTGAATTTACATATACATTTGAAATATATATATTGTCTTCTCTGAACTGTATACGTTCAAGTAAATGTGATTTATCCAAACCCAGGTATGTTTTGTCATCCTCTTGTGATGTATACAGTGGTGTAGCCTGTTTTAAGTTTTTATTTATTTTATAGGTGGCTTGCAGGGCGGGAAACAGTGAAAACAATGATTCACGGACAAGTGTATCATATTCACCTGTATCAACACTTTCTATCATCGCAGTCAGGGAATTTTCTATAAATGAATATTGTTTTTTATATATTGAAATAATTTCTTTCATAACCCACCTCAATTCATGCATTACATGTATGCATCAAATCAGGTAGTTACAGCTATAATATCACTTTAAACTATAAGTCATTCTTATATTATACTATTAATAGAATATTTTTATCTTTTAAAGGGTAAAATTACTTACTTACATGTAAGCTTTGGTACTTTTTTTGCTTACAAAAAGACAAAAGATGCAATATTAAATAGGGTAGTCAATGGCTGATACACATGAAGACATAATAATCATAGAAGACAGTGATGCAGCATTACACTCGTATAATCAGAATGATGAGTTGCTTAATGAGAATGAAGATGAAGCCAGACAGAAAAAGATTATTCTTTTTAGTGGTATTGCAATTATTGTTATTTTACTCATTACTGTAACAACACTTCTTCTTATAAAAAACGCTTCTACAAAAAAGGTTAGTGACTTTAGTGTTTTAGACAACAAGCTACAAGAGGCAAAAAAACCGGTCATTGAACCAAGTAAACTGGAAAATATGATTGCCAAAGCAAATTATTTATACTCAACAGGTGCAAAAGAAAAAGCTCTCACATTGTATGAAAATATTGCCCATTACTCTCAGGCTATATCGCAGTACAACCTTGGTGTTGCCCAAATGAAAAATGAACAGTACGCACTGGCATTAAAAACTTTTCAAAATGCAATACTCAATGATGAGAAAAGGTGTGTCTGCGCCATAAATGCAGCCGTATGTTCGTTACATGTAAAGGATGAGGCTAGCTTTAAGTATTATATCGATTTGGCTTATGCTTATTTACCTTATGAAATCAATTCACCCCTGTATTCATACTATTATACACTTGTAAATTACTATAACAAAAACTATCTAGCAGCTTTGAATGGTCTTAAAAATACAAATCACCCTGCCTATCCGGTTGTTCAAAATCATTTAAGTGCAAAAATTAATGCTTTATATAACAATAATTATGATGCTATTGATGCTTTAGAAAAAATTAATGAAGATATCGATGACTTCAGTTTAGCTCTTCTATATGCAAGAGTTGGCGATTTTAACCTGGCAATCAATCATCTTAACAGTGCCATAATAAAAAACGAACAGCCGCTCAAAGCCAAATTGGCACGCAGTTATATTAACTTAAAGGCCGGACACATACAAAAAGCGGCATCACAACTTAAAAAAGTAACAGATGAGTACCCACAAGAGGTTTATAAAGCGTACCCCATTCGGGTTAAACTCAAAGATGTTTTATTTGAGCCACAAAAAGCCCAAGCCTTATACAGGGAGAAAATTCAAAATTCAAAATTTATCAACTATCAAAAAATATTTTATTTTTCGCCATATAAAATCTTCAATGCAAACCAAACTATCAGTTACATCAGAAAAGGGAATGCAAATATTTATATTGATAATGTAGAGTCTGCACAGGACTATTTAAAAAAAAGCTACTCTTCTTCCAATGTTGATATTGGTATTACAAAGGCTATTAAAAAAGCTCTCTCTTTAAAAATTCGAGAAGCAAACCAGGATTTACAAAAACTTGTAAAGATTCAGCCTAAGCACTCTATTTTACATTATAATCTTGCCCTGACCTATGCCCAAATGGGAAATATGCTTCAGGCGAATAAACACTTTTTGCGTTCATATCATTTAGATGCCAAGAACTATCTCTCCGGCGTTTATGCTGTAATGACAAGCCAATTAATAAATAAAAACTACACAAAACTAGAGTCTCTTTTAAAAGATTCTATATCTGCAGAAGAAATAAGTGAAGAAACTGATCTGTATAATACTCTTTTACACCTCAGTGACAATGACTATATTTCAGCGATTGAATGGCTTGACAAAGACTACAAACAAAGACCTCTGTATCTAATATTAGATACACTTATTGCCAGCAAAACAAAAAATCCTGACAGAGCAAAAAATGCTGCATCAAAGCTGACTGTCATGTTTCCTCATGATATACTCCCACATATGATTTATATAGATACGCATTTTAGCAGCTATAAGACACCAAAATATGCAGAGGAAGTCTTAAAATACTTGAAGAAACAGCATTTTAATTTCACTGATTTGTATTATGGTCCATTTATTACCAGATACACATATATACAAGAACATTTAATTACGGGAAGACTCTATTATCTAAGAGAACAATTAAAACAAGTTCTTCAAACTACTGATACAAATACTCAAGATATAGAAAGTGCATTGGCTTTAGCATCACTGTATAACAAGAACTTTGAGGAGTCATACAGCCTCTATAATCATTTAATAGACGAATTAAAGGTTAGGGATGCATATACACTCTATTTGGGAGCAGTAGCTTCAACAGCGGCGCAGCATCATGCAAATGCAATAGCGCTACTTGAATTATCAAAAATGAAAAATGAAAACTTTTTTGAAGCAAGATACGCACTTGCACTTTTGTATATGGAAATTAAAAATAATGATGGTGCATCCATACAACTGCAACAAATTAACAATGATTCCTTTGAATCACAATATTTTGAATTTAATATAGATACAGATAAGGTTCTATTTATGAAAGAGCATCCCAAAGGCTAACAATTAAATTAAGAGAAATAGCCTATCAGAGAGTGAGATGCTTGAATTTCACTGTTTGGCTTAATATCTAATCTGAAGTTTTTCGGTAGATAGATTTCACTCATACTATTAATTGCATATCCATATCTTAAGCCTTTATATAAAGTGTCATTTTTAGAAACTTCTATATTTATTGGAGTAAAACTTTGCTTGAGTCTGTGCAACACTTTTACTTTATTGTTATGTCCATCTATAAATACAAGTTCGGCAGTTTCATTTAAATCATAAAACAGTTTTGATTTTTTTGAGGTTCTTGCACCTCTGACAACTTTTGTGCTTTCAAGATGTCCACATAAAGGAACACGCAATACACCTACATTCATATAATTTGATTCTACGCGCACTCTATAAGCATATTGTTCATCTTTTATTTCATCTATAGCTTTTACAACACCATCAACAGGGGAAACAACTGCTTTGTCTTCTAAAAAAGCAATCTCTCTTTCGGGGTTTCTAAAACTATAAACAAAAAACAGCGCTGATAAAAAAGATAAAAGAGAGAAAAACTCTAAATCTAGAATCCAAAATATAACAGTAACAAGAAGCGCATAAACAATATATTTATAACCGTTTTTGCTTACAATAAAAAGATTACTTTTCATCACTTTTTCCGTCAGTATCATCAGATTCTGTCATTGTTGCATCTGCTTTCAACTCTTCTTCAATGCTCTCGCTGTTTTCTACAACTTTAGATTGTATACCATTTTCTTTTTCAAAATTTATAATGATTTCTCTAACTTCATCGCCGGTAATATTCTCTTTTTTATACAGCAGGGCAACCATATCTTCAATAGCTCCGCGATACTCTTCCAAACGATTTAATACAGTCTGATAATGCTCATCTAATGATTTTTTGATGTATTCATCCATCTCCTCAGCCATTCTTTCGCTATACTCGCGTGCTGCCGGCTGTCCGCCTCCGCTTAAAAATAACTGGCGTGATTTCTCAAGAACCATTAGTCCTGCGATGTCACTCATACCATAGGTTTGCACCATAGATTTTATAATGTCAGTCGCACGTTCCAAATCGTTTCCTGCACCCGTAGAAATTTCACCGATAAATACCTGCTCAGCTGCACGGCCGCCAAGAAGAGTATCTACTTCAGCCCACAGCTCATGCATCTGCATCATATATTTATTTTCTTCAGGCTTATTCAACGTGTAACCTAATGCCGCCAAACCGCGAGGAACTATAGAAACTTTTGATACTTTTTTCGCACCATCTGTTGTTTCAGCCAAAAGAGCATGCCCGCTTTCATGGTATGCAACTATCTTTTTCTCTTTGGGGTTAATACGGCGAGATTTCTTAGCAAGTCCTGCTAAGGCACGCTCTACTGCCTCATACATATCCTGCTGCTTGACGGTTTTTTGACTTTTTCTTCCTGCAAGCAGTGCTGCCTCATTTATGATGTTTGCTAAGTCTGCACCCGCAAGCCCCGCTGTTAAGCGTGCTATCTCTTCAAGGTCCACATCTTTATCTGTTTTTACATTTTTTACATGCACTTTTAGAATTTTTACACGGCCTTCAAAATCCGGTTTATCAACAAGAACCTGCCTGTCAAAACGACCGGGACGCAACAGTGCCTGGTCAAGAATTTCCGGTCTGTTTGTTGCTGCTAAAATTATAACAGGCGTATCTGTTCCAAAACCATCCATTTCTGCCAACAGCTGATTGAGTGTTTGCTCTCGTTCATCATTTCCGCCCATTACACCGCCGGCTGCACGACTTTTACCAATAGCATCAATTTCATCTATAAATATAATACTCGGCGCATCTTTTTTAGCCTGTTCAAACAGATCTCTTACACGAGCCGCACCCACACCTACAAACATTTCTATAAAACTAGAACCGCTTACTGAAAAGAACGGAACTTCTGCTTCACCAGCAACAGCTTTGGCAAGGAGAGTTTTACCGGTACCGGGGCTCCCTACCAATAAAACACCTTTTGGAATTTTTGCACCGATTTCTACATAACGTCCAGGATATTTCAAAAAGTCTACAATCTCTTGCACTTCCTCTTTTGCCTCTTCTACACCTGCAACATCATCAAATTTTGTATCTGGTTTTTCTGAGTTAATCAACTTTTTGGAATTACCCATTCCAAGCAGTCCGCCACCCATACTTTTTTGCATACGGCCGGCAAAAAACATCCAAATCGCAATAATTATCAAAAACGGAAACAGCCAGCCAAACATTTCAGTAAACCAGTTTGTTTCACTAAATCCTGTATAGTCTATTTTTTCTTCATCTAAAAGCTTTATCAGTTCATTATCGCCTTTTACCACTCTTGTTGTATAAATTTTTGAACCGTCTGTTGAAATAGCTCTAATATAACTTTGCCCTATTTCAACTTTTTTTACACTTTTAGACTTTACAAGCGCTTTCAGTTCTGAGTAATCAACCGGTTTAATTCTTGTTGTAGATGTTCCCATTACAGAATTATTATTACCGGCACCTTCGCCAACCATTACTTTAAACAACAAAATCACGACAACTGAAAATATTGCAAATGTTATCAGTGGATTTTGGTTAAAAAAGTTGTTATTGTTGTTATTATTATCTTTATCTGCCATTTTTATTTCTTCTCTCTTTTTAAAACTAATGTAACCCATTCATCTTGAGCTATTTTCTCTATTATTTTACAATCTTTATAAAAATTCAAAACTTTTTCTTCATACTTGTTTAATATACCAGATAAAATTAAGATTCCATCATCTGCCAATGCTCTTTTTAAATCATTTGCAATAAAAGTTAATACATCTGCAACAATGTTTGCCACAACTATATTGTATTTTTCATCCAAATTTGAAGCAGAACCTTCCCATATGGAATGAAATTCCAAACCATTGAGTTTTGCATTTTTTATAGAATTTTCAACTGAGACGGGGTCAGTATCACACGCATCGACTACTGCACCGAGTTTCATCGCCCCGATACCGAGTATTCCACTCCCACAACCTACATCTAAGACTCTGTCACCTTTATGCGCATATTTAGAAATAGCGCGCAATGAAGATGCGGTCGTTGGATGATGCCCTGTACCAAATGCAAGAGCCGGGTCTATCACTATATTTATGAGAGTTGGATGATTGTCACTCCATGTAGGATGGATGTAAAATTTATCTATTGCAAGAGGTTCTATACTATTTTTATAAGACTCTACCCAGTCGCTATTTTGTAGTTTTTTTTGCGTACATTCTACTTCTACAGGTGTGCCCAGCGCCTTTTGCAAAGCTTCTGCAAACTGTTCAATTCCCCAACCTATGGTATCAAGTTCCTCTTCACTTCTTATAATAAAGCCATCATCTGTCTCTTCAAAACCAATCGGCAGAGTATCTGCCAAAAAATCTGCAAACAATTCATGATGAGAGGAAACTTTAACCACTAACTCATAGTAATGCTCTTGCATTACTCCGTAACACCCATTACAGCGCCAAGTTTTTCTTTAAGTACCTGTGGGGTAAACGGTTTTACTATGTAGTTATTTACTCCGGCTTTAAGAGCTGTAATAACCTCCGCTTTTCCACCTTCTGTTGTTACCATAATAATAGGCGTATCTTTAAAACGCTCATCTGCACGAACTTTTTTTACAAGCTCCAGTCCATTCATTTCCGGCATATTCCAGTCTGTAATCAACATATCAATATCTGGGTTCGCATCCATCTGCGCCCAACCTTCAACGCCGTCGGCACCTTCAAGGATATCTTTGTAACCAAGGCGAGACAAAGTATTTTTTATAATACGGCGCATTGTAGAACTGTCATCAACAACAAGTAATTTCAATTGAAATCCTTTAAATAATATTTTGCATAATTTGTATCTAATAATAGCAAAATTCTGTTTGTTTTGCTATTAATCTACCAATTTGAAC
>JAMORM010000149.1 GCA_027063585.1 Sulfurimonas sp.
TAAAAAATTGAAATTTAGAAAAGAATTTGGAAATACTATTGACATTTTGAATCAAATTAACTATAATTTCGCCTCATTAATCAGCATTAAGTGCTTGTTTAATGTGTAGGTCGGGGTGTAGCTCAGTATGGTTAGAGTACCTGGTTTGGGACCAGGGGGCCGAAGGTTCGAGTCCTTTCACCCCGACCACTTTAAAAATTTTTATTTTATATTTTTACTAAAACATGGTGGGATTAGCTCAGCTGGTTAGAGCACTGGTTTGTGGTGCCGGGGGTCGCGGGTTCGAATCCCGTATCCCACCCCATTTACAAATATAAAAAACAACAAATAATATAACAAATATAGTAGCGTCCGTGGCTCAACTGGATAGAGTTTCGGATTTCGGCTCCGAGGGTTATAGGTTCGAATCCTATCGGGCGTACCATTATTTAAAACGAAAAAATGAGCAGAAGCCCATCTTTTCTACGCTAAACGCTTGGTTACTAAAGCTTTGATTTTTAACAAAATCAATATTTAAGTTTTTAGGCTAAAAGTTATTTTAAGAATATGCGCTCTTAGCTCAGCTGGATAGAGCAATGCCCTTCTAAGGCATAGGCCAAAGGTTCGAATCCTTTAGGGCGTACCACTGCATTTCTTATATTATTATGTCTGAAGTGACATTAAAAACTTATCCACGCGGATGTGGTGAAATTGGTAGACACGCCAGACTTAGGATCTGGTGCCGCAAGGTGTGAAGGTTCAAGTCCTTTCATCCGCACCATTAGCTTTTTACTCTCTTACACTTAAAATAAAACAAATAATACAACTTCAATAATTCTATATTTTCCTTCAGTTTTTGACTCTTGTACAACTGAGAATAAAATATAAGCATTATGAATCCCAGTCCAATAAGCGTTGCTGTCCTTTTAACTCTCGTACATGTGTCACATCCTGACTCATTTCTATAACGCCACGGTAAGTGCCGTCTTCATCTCGAACGGCAAAATACTGTATATGAATAAACTTTCCTTTAAACTGAATCCAAAATTCTGCAAGATCCTGTGTACCGGCTTTAAACTCTTCTAAAATTCTAAGAACCTGATCAACACTTTTTGGTGGATGACAGAATTTAACTTCACGCCCTATAATTCCGGCACTTCTAGGAAAAACTCTATCTTCTCCGCGGTTATAAAACACCACTTGATCATTTTCGTTCACATAGGTAATATCTACAGGCAAAGTTCTAAAGATTGCATTTACCTGCGCAGGTGTCAAATATCCTTCATCATAATGTGTTTTATCATCAGTTCCAAACGGAAGTTTTTTACGTTTGGTATCTTTTTCGGGATGAATATATTTCACTTCAGGATAAGGTGTAGGCGGTGTATCAAACATCCATCCTATCTCTTTGTCTCCCTCATAAAATTCTTTCCAATCTTCTTCACTAAGCATCTCCATTGCCCTGGGCAGTAATCTTCCCTCTTCTACCTGCATAATATGCTCTAAAGAGTGAAAAACCTGCTGAGTACTCATAATAATTCTTTGAATATCTCCACTTCGTATTGCTTTTTTTGCCTCTTTTATCTCCTCTCTTATCTGATCATGAAATGCCCACATATTTTGCGAAGGGGATGTCCATCCATATTTTTCAAGATAAGGAAAAAGTTGATTTTCTTTACGGGCAAAATGAAGTTCAACTTTACCAAGCTTATCAAAAAGCTCTTTGAAAAATTCAAAATTTGCATCAATATTAACAGCTTGCAGTTCTTTTATAAGACTGCGGATAAGAAGATTTTCTTCTAAATATGTACGAACTGGGTGTCCATCCGGGAATCTTCCTTCAAAAGGAGAGTTGTTGCTTAAAAATTCACTCATTTGACTACTTTATATATAATTTCTTGAAGTATAGTTTAATGTTGAAAAAAAAACAAGGGCTAAACTTCATTATTACCATCCTGTCATTTTATGCCATTTCAATGCATAAAATAAAATGATCACATAACATACAATGCCTACAAGGTATGACATCTGCATATCTGCCGTTATTTGTGCCACTTTTCCAAAAACAAGTGGCAAAACTGCCCCGCCGGCTATTGCCATAATGAGTAATGCACTTCCTTTTGCAGTGTGTTTGCCCAAATCTTGCAATGCCAAAGGCCAGATGGTTGGCCAGACAAGAGCGTTGGCAAGACCAAGCATTGCCACAAAGGCTATACTGTCTGGAAGTCCGGTTATAATATGTGACTCCGTTGTAGAGCTAAAAGCCACTCCAAGCAAGAAAAAAATACCTAAAACAGCTGAAGATACAAGTGCTTTCTCCTGTGATAAAAATTTCGGTATAAAAAAGACGCCTATAAGATAGCCAACAACCATAAAACCCATAGTGTAAGCGGTTAATGCAGTTGCATTGGCAATACCCAGACTTTGTCCATACAACCCTATTGTGTCACCTGCAATGACTTCGATACCTACATAAAAAAACAGAGCTACTGCACCTAAAACAACACGGGGAAATCCTAAAATATTCTCATCATCATAAGGATCATTTTCAAACTCAAGTTCAGGCAAAGAAGAAAACCAAACAAAGAGCGTCAGTATAAAAAGTATAGCTGCAATTACTATGTAAGGCTTAATGAGTTTATGTGCCAATTCTTGCGTATTTGCGCTTGCCAATTGAGCACTAAAATCAATATCTGAGAGTATTAATGCTGTAAAAAGTAGCGGGGCCAAAACACCTGCACTTTTGTTTATAAGCCCCATTATACTTATGCGCATTGCAGCTGATTCGATGGGACCTACCAAAACTATATAAGGATTTGACGCGGTTTGCAATATTGTCAGCCCAGTTCCTAGTGTAAAAAGTGCGGCTAAAAATATTAAAAATTCACCGTTAAGTGCTGCGGGAATAAATAACAAAGCTCCCAGACTCATAACAAAAAGTCCGAGTGCCATACCTTTTTTATAGCCGGTTTTTTCCAAAATCACAGCCATAGGCAGAGCCATTACGGTATAAGCGATATAAAATGCAAAAGTGACAAAAAGTGCTTCAAACTCATTCAAATCACATATTACTTTTAAATAGGGAATCAATGAGCCATTTAACCATGTCACAAAACCGAATATAAAAAACAAAATACCTATAATAATCATAGCCGTAAAACTTGATTTTTTATGCATTTTTTACTTCCGCAAGATACTTTGCCACGCCATCCTCATCGTTTGTATGCTTTAAAACTATATCTGCTCGTTCTTTTACACCCTCTTGTGCATTTGCAACCGCCACAGCAGTATTTGCAAGTTCAAACATCCCTATATCATTAAAGTTATCTCCAAAAACAGTCAATTTTTTCAAATCAAAACCTACGGCTTCACTCACACTTTGAATACCGTGTGATTTATCTGCGTCTTTATGCAATATTGTCAAAAAATGGCATCCCATATAAGCCTCGGGAGCTAAAATATATTTAAGCTCCTCTTTAAAAACCGCTTTGAAGTTTTCTTGCAATACGACAAGCAGCGCTTCATCAGCCATATAGACGATTTTAAAATTATTTTTCATGGCACGTAAATCTTTGAAAGCTTGCGCATGGTCATCATTCACATAGCGTTTGATTATTTCACTTTGATAGCTGTTGAGTGTTGTAGAGTAAGAGAATGCCTCATTGAGTTCATTATCAACAAGTGAGAGTACAAAAGGATAAATTCCAAGCTTTGCACCCTCATCTATTATAATGTCTGCAGCTTCTTTACTTATAAATTTTGTGTCAATTATTTTTCTATCTATCGTTGCAATGAGCGCACCATCAAGCAGTATCATCGGGGCATTTACTGTCACACCTTCTAAAAACTGTGCTGTTTTTTTATAGGTTCTTGCCGTTGCGACAGATAAAACCGCATTAGAAGCATACGAGTTCCATATTTTTTTAGTATAATCACTCACAGACAAATCAGTCCGTAAAAATGTGTGATCAAGGTCTGTTATATATATTTTTTTCATACATATAGTATATCAAAATTGTAAGGCAAAATTTGATAAGAACTAAAGTTCAATACAGGGAGGCACTAAATGCCGAGTCGTAAAAAAGCGGTAGTTACAGGAGCAAGCAGCGGTATAGGAAAAGCAATAACAAACAAACTGCTAACACTTGGATTTAAAGTGATAGGCATTAGCAGAAGTATTACGGACAAAGATTTTGACAATCCGGCTTTTCAAGCTCTACAATGTGATTTGTCACAACAAAAAGAGGTCTTATCCTTATGTGAAAACCTAAAAAAAGAAGATGTTTTCATACTTGTAAACTGTGCGGGATTCGGTCGTTTTGAGCCGCATGAAGCGTTACATGTAAACATCATAACCACAATGACCTTTTTAAATCTCACAGCCCCTATGCTGCTTACAAATGCCCTACTGCGTTCACTCAAGAACAATGCCGGCTACCTCATCAACATAAACTCCATAGAAGCTCTTAGAGCCAGCAAATTCGCCGCCGTATATTCCGCTACAAAAGCAGGCCTAAGAGCTTTTAGTGATGCACTTTTTGAAGAGACACGAAAAAGCGCTATAAGTATCACAAATATCAATCCTGATATGACAGAGAGTAATTTTTATGATGAGCTGCGGTTTGAGACAAG
>JAMORM010000150.1 GCA_027063585.1 Sulfurimonas sp.
TGGTGACGCAACTGCTTCGGCTGTTGTGGCAAATATCATAGATATAGCAAGAAGTGGAAAATCAACACCTATGCTCGGATTTAACCGCCCGATGGAGGGAAGTCAGCTTACATTGAAGCCGACGGAGAAAATTGAGTCAAAATATTACTTGAGAGTCAATGTTTCGGATAAACCGGGTGTTTTGGCACGACTGACAAAAATCTTTGAAACGCATAATATTTCTATAGAAACTATGCTGCAACGTCCAAGTGAAAATGCAAGTGCAAATCTTCTTATCTCAACACATGTCGCTGTGGAAAAAGATATACAAAATATGATAAAAGAACTTGAAGCACTTGATTTTGTCAATGAAAAACCTTCCATGATTAGGATTGTATAACCTTTAAGATGAAAATCTTAATTACAGGTGCAAGTTCCGGTATTGGTGCGGAGTTTGCGCGTCAATATGCTTCTTTACATGTAGAGCTTATTCTTCTTGCGCGCAGAAAAGAACGCTTGCAAAATCTTCAAAATGAACTTCAATCTAAATGCAAAACTGTTACTATAATTTCTGTGGATGTGACTGATTTTGCTTTGCTTCAAGAAAAAATAAAAGTAATCGGTGCTGTTGATTTACTTATTCTCAATGCCGGTATATCGCTTGGGCATACACAAAATATTCCGACAATAGCTGATTTTCAAAATCTTTATAATGTCAATGTCCTTGCAAATCATGCAATTTTAGAAGTCCTTTTACCAAAACTACAGGTACAAAAAAGCGGTCATATTGTATTTATCTCCTCTCTTTCTTCCCTTTTTACTATGCCGAGTGCTAAAGTCTATGCCTCATCAAAACGTGCTTTAAATGCTTATGCTGAGGGTATTCGTTATAAGTATGCCAAAGATGGTTTACATGTAAGCATACTTTTACCCGGGTTTATTAAAAGTGAATTGACCGATAAAAATGATTTTGCAATGCCGTTTTTGTTAGAAACACAAGAGGGCGTACAACGTATGAAAAAAGCGATAGATAAAGGGAAAAGGTTTTATGCTTTTCCTCTTAGATTTTATTTAATCATTCGGTTTATGGCTTTACTTCCATCAGCCTTAAGGCAAAGAATTGTAAACTACCTTCATTAAAACTGCAGATTTTTTAAAAAACATATCTTAGAAGGCAAATCCTCGCTTCGCTCTGAGCTTCACGATATGCTTTTTAAAAAATTTTATCGAATGAATGATAGTATTAGGGAGAGCGGGAAAAATGGAAAATATAGAGACAATAGACAGTGTATGTACATACTGTGGTGTAGGGTGTGATATAGCGGCACATGTAGATGTCAAAGAGAACAAAATCAAAAAGATTTTTGCGCATCCCGACGGGGTGGTTTCCCAAGGGAAGCTTTGTATTAAAGGCAAATACGGTTATGATTTTGTGGATGCCGAAGACAGACTGCGTATGCCGCGTATTGCTAAAAGTTTTTTAGAGAAAAATCCTGCTATTAAAGAGGCTGTTTCCGATTCTTTGGTGGATTTGGATGAGACGTGGTATGAGTGTGACTTAGATGCCGCTACTACGGCATGTGCGATGAAGCTTAAAGAGATTCAGGCAGAGTACGGTCGTAAATCCGTGGCTTCCATTGGTGGGGCAAGAACTTCATGCGAAAGCTCGTATCTGTTTCAAAAATTTACCCGACATACGCTTAACTCTCCTCATGTTGATAATTGTGCGAGAGTATGTCACTCTCCCTCGCTTAAAGGAATGCGTGTAACCATAGGTGAGGGAGCGGCAACAAATCCTTACAATGATATTTATAACACCGAATTTATGATAGTTATCGGCTCCAATACAACCGAAGCACACCCTATTATTGCCAATAGAATTCTTGATGTGGCACGTGAAAATGATAATTTGGCAGTTTTTGACGTGCGTGAGATTAAATTGCACCGTTTTGCAAAATACAAAGCGATTATGCCCCATGAAGCAAACCTGCTTATTTTAAATATGCTAGCCTTCGTCATTATAGAGGAAGAGTTATATGATGAAAGTTTTATCGAAGACAGAACAAAAGGTTTTGGAATATTTAAAGATAAAATTCTCAATGATCCTTATGCAAATCCTGATTATTTTAATGAGCTTGAGGGCTACGAGTACCTTTCTAAAATGGTGCGAAAAGTAGCACGGGAATATGCACTGAAAAAGTCTATGATATTTTGGGGGCTCGGTATTACGGAACACCTTGATGGAAGTTATGCGGTTATGGCAATAACACACTTGGCACTTATGACAGGCAACATCGGGAAGCCCGGTGCCGGATTGATGCCGCTGCGCGGACAGAATAACGTGCAGGGAACCTGTGATATGGGCATGCTGCCGTATTATGACCCGGATTACCAAGAGCCAAAAGAAGTTGGATTAATGACACCGCAACTGGTAGATGAAATGCTGCAAGACAGAGTCAAGGCGGTGCTCAACATCGGAGAAGATTTAACCCATATTCACCCGAATTTGAACAAAGTTGACCGTGCCTTTGAGCATCTTGATTTGCTTTTTGTGCAAGAGCTTTTTATGACGGACGTTGCAAAGCGTGCCGATATCGTCGTAGGGGTAAAATCTGCATATGAGAAAACAGGTGTGTACGTAAATGCGATGAGACGACTGCATCTTTCTCAACCGCTTGTTAAATCAGACTTACCCGATGATTGGGAAGTGCTACAGATACTTGATAATAAAATGGGTGGCAATGCTGATTATAAATCAAGTCAAGATGTCTGGGAAGAGGTGCAACGTGTGGCATACAGACGTTTTAGCGGTGCAGATTATCACAGACTTGAAAAACACCGTAAACGCGGCTTGCAATGGCCTGTGCATACAGAAGACACACCGATTCTGCACCAGTTAGACTTTAGAACAGATGATGGCTACGGACGTTTTGTTTATCATCAGTATAAGCTACGCGGGATGATAGAAGAGATAACTAACAACAAGCTCAAAGGCTATTATCTTACAACAGGTAGAACATTGGCACATTATAATAATGCAGCCCAGACAAAACGAAGTTCAAAGCTCAATGATCGTTATGAAGAAGATATATTGTTAGTATACGAAGGCGATGCCGAGGATTTTGTCAGCAAAAAGGTGATACTCAAAAGCGAATGGGGTCAAACCAATCCGCTCAGAGTAAAAATTACCGACAAAGTACAGCCAAAAACACTCTTTGTCACCTTCCATCATGCCGAGTCGAAAATCAACAATCTCTTTGGAGACAAGAGTGATGAGCTAATTCTAACTGCCGCATTTAAGTCGGTACAAGTTGAAGTAATAAATTGCTAAACGAACACCAGCCCAGACTAAAGTCTGGGTTCCGAAAAAAGTTTTAAATTTTTTCGGAAGCAAGGTTTCAACCTTGCCGAAAACGGCTTAATATTTCAAAGGATATAAAACTATGAGTAGAGCAAAAGGCAACGTAGCAGAAGAAAAAGCTGCTTTGTTTCTTATAGAAAATGGCTACCAAATAATAGAACGAAACTTTTATTCCCCCTTTGGCGAAATTGATATTATTGCTTCTAAAGAAGAAGTACTGCATTTTGTTGAGGTAAAGAGTGGTGAAGATTATGAACTTGCCATTCAAAATATTACTCCAAGAAAATTATCACGGATTGAGAAAACTCTACAAGTCTATATGAAAAAAAATGCTTTACATGTAGATTTTATGATAGATGCTGTGATTGTAACTGCAACAGATACTGAAATATTACAAAACATTACAATATAATTTAATTTAATATATTAAGATGTATAATGGGAAAAGAGATATATTATTAGGAGTTTTTGTGGAAAATAATTTTTTAAATAAGACGATGGATAGAGACTATTTACTTAAAACATTTGATAAAGATGTAGTTTTTTCTGCAACTGATTTAAATGGAAAAATAGTATATGTCAGTGAAGCATTTTGTAAAATAAGTAAATATTCAAAAGAAGAGCTTTTAGGAAAAAACCATAATATTGTAAGACACAAAGATATGTCAGGTAAGTTGTTTAAAGATTTATGGAAGACGTTAGAGTCGGGAAAACCCTGGTATGGTGAGATAAAAAATAGAACGAAAGATGGAGACTATTACTGGGTTTGGGCACATATAGAACCTTATTACAATACTAACGGCAAGGTTATCGGATACCATGCCCTACGAGAAGATATTACAGATAAAAAAGCTTTGCAAGAATTACAAAAGAATATGGAACATATGAATGAGTATCTCAAAGAAGAGGTGCATAGAAGAATTAAAGATATTGTTGCTTTAAACAAAGAAATACGCGAGACACAAAAAGAGATTATATTTACAATGGGAACAATTGGTGAGAGTCGTTCAAAAGAGACAGGAAACCATGTGAGACGGGTAGCTGAGTATTCACGGCTATTGGCTGAGTATAGCGGCATGGACAAATTTCATGCTCAGATGTTAAAAGAGGCAAGTCCAATGCATGATATTGGAAAAGTAGGTATCCCCGATGCTATACTCAATAAACCGGGAAGACATACAGTCCAAGAGAGTGATATTATGAAAACACATACAACTTTGGGATATGATATGCTTAGGCACAGTGATAAAGAACTTTTACAA
>JAMORM010000151.1 GCA_027063585.1 Sulfurimonas sp.
TAAATGCTTTGGTAGAAGAGCAGGATATCTTTGAACTTGTTGAGCCTGAGACTTCTTTGGATGATGTGGTGCTGAATGAAAAAACAAAAGAGACTCTGCATAACTTGATGAAACAGGTAGACAAGGAAGTAGTTTCCCGTCTTGTAAAATGGGGCATTAAGGATAAAAAGAGCGGTATAGATGCTCGTATAATTTTTTACGGACCTGCAGGAACAGGAAAAACAATGACGGCATACTCTTTGGCAAAATCACTCAAACGTCAGGTCTTGGCTTTTGACTGTTCTAAAATTCTTTCTATGTATGTCGGAGAGAGTGAAAAGAATGTTCGTAAAATTTTTGATACCTTTTATGAGTTGAGCGAAAAAACAAAAACAGAACCAATACTGTTACTAAATGAAGCAGATCAGTTTTTAGGTGCTAGAAGCAGCGGTAATATTACAGGCTCAGACCAGATGCATAATCAGATGCAAAATATCTTTTTAGAACAGATTGAAAATTTTCGCGGTATGCTTATAGCAACGACAAATCTGCTTGAAAATATAGATAAAGCATTTTCAAGACGATTTAATTACAAAATCGAGTTTAAAAAGCCCGATAAAGAACAAAGACTCAAACTTTGGGAAAAAATGCTGCCTAAAGAGGCACCGTATGCGGAAAACTTCGATATTGAAGCACTCTCCGAATACTCTCTGACAGGTGGACAAATCAGTCTTATAGTTAAAAATACGGCATATAAAGTAGCTGTTAGAGAAAAACCTATTTTTACACTCAAAGATTTTATTGATGAAATTAAACGTGAAAAAGACGCCAATTTTGACAGTGAAAAGTCTATGGGCTTTTTAAATAAATAAATCTTCCTCTGCCGGTGTTGCGATAAGTGACATTTGGCATGAGTTATCCCTCACAAAACTTTTTTTTAATATTCATTTTGCTATAGTGCAGTAACTGTTTTTTCTAGGAAGAATTGGAAAAGAGCGCGCAACAGCTGCTGTTTTTCATTGTTAGAAGACAAATATAAAAATTAGTTATATTTTCAATAAATATAATTTTTAAAATAAAGGTAGGTTATATGGAGCATATTAGTACTGCAAATCCGTATTTTGGGGTATTTGTACTTTTTGTTATCACATTTGGTGCATTTATTACAACAACTGTCATCGCTCGATTGGCGAGTCGTGCATTAGCGCGTAAAGACAGTGAAAAGATTAAACTTTCTGTTTATGAATGTGGACCTGAAATCACTAAACAGCCAAATAGAGTGTCACCGCAGTTTTATCTGTTTGCACTTCTGTTTTTACTCTTTGATGTTGAAATCGTATTTATGTTCCCTTGGGCAGTTGATTTTAAAGTGCTTGGCTGGTTTGGTTTTGTTGAAATGCTGATGTTTATATTATTGTTGGCAATCGGTTTTGTATATGCATGGAAAAAAGGAGCGCTAGAATGGCACAACATAAAGTAAATTATACACAAGATGGTGGACTACCTGTTGCACTGACTTCTATTGATAAGATTGTAAACTGGGGGCGTTCCAACTCCCTTTGGGCTATGACTTATGGTCTTGCATGTTGTGGTATTGAGATGATGGCTGCAGGTGCTTCACGGTATGATTTTGACCGTTTTGGTACAATTTTTAGAGCATCACCTCGTCAATCAGATGTAATGATTGTTGCAGGAACATTAACAAAAAAACACTCTGAGTTTATTAAGCGTCTGTATGATCAAATGACAGAGCCAAGATGGGTTATTTCAATGGGTTCTTGTGCAAATACGGGTGGTATGTTTAATACGTACGCAACTGTACAAGGTGTTGATAGAATTATTCCAGTTGACCTTTATCTCCCAGGATGTGCACCAAGACCAGAAACACTTCAGTATGGTGTAATGTTACTTCAAAAGAAAATTCGTGCTAATAAAGCAGGAAATGCACAAAAAGCAAAAAGGTTAATGTAATGAGAGCGTATAAATCTAAAGATAATGTTCAGGCAAAAGCTTACTATACAGATAGATTTTATGTTGCTCCACAGGTTCCAAAACAAGATGTGGATTGTGATGAGACTTTTTCGTCAGATTTAGAAGCTATTAAGGCAAAATTTGAAGTAAAAGAGGCTTATGTTCAAGTTGGACAGATGGTTGTTTATATCAATGCACATGATATTTATGGTGTGTTAGAACTTATGAGAGATGAGTTGGAATATACACAGCTTTCAGAGATGAGTGCCATTGATTGGCTTGCAAAAGATAATACATTTGAGATTTTTTATCAAATGCTTTCAATGACAAAACGTAAACGTATTCGTGTTAAATATTTTATAGAAAATGGTCAAGCCGTTGATTCTGTTGAAGCACTTTTTAGAAGTGCTGATTGGGCAGAGCGTGAAATGTATGATATGTTTGGTATTGAAGCAAACGGTCATCCGTTTATGAAAAGAATTCTTATGCCTTACGATTGGCAAGGGCATCCGCTTCTAAAAACATATCCATTACAAGGGGATGAGTTTGCAGCTTGGTATGAAGTAGATAAAATCTATGGAAAAGAAGCACGTGATATCATTGGGCCTGAACTTCGTGATACGGCACGTGTTGATAGATATGATTCTGAGCGTTTTTCTCGTCTTGGTTTTGAAGTACCAAAAGGTACAGAAATTACGGGTGAGGAAGAGCCTCATGTTGAGTCATACCAAGAAGAAGGCGGCGTTTTCTTAGTGAAAAAATTTGATAAAGAGTCATCAAAAGTTATTGATGATCCTCAAAGATAGGGTGGTATAAAATATGGCACAAGTAAAAAACAGATTAACACCGTTTTTTGAAAATATAACATTTGACAGAGATGACAACGAACTAGTTCTCAACTTTGGTCCACAGCATCCATCTGCTCACGGACAGCTTCGTTTAATGCTACACTTACAACAAGAGCAAATTGTCAAAGCGCATCCGGATATTGGATATCTTCACCGCGGTATGGAGAAGATGGCTGAAAATATGATTTATAATGAGTTTATGCCGACAACTGACCGTATGGATTATATTGCATCATCTTCAAATAACTATGGTTTTGCATTGGCTGTTGAGAAACTTATAGGGCTTGAAGTTCCTCGTCGTGCAAAAGTTATTCGTATGATGCTTTTGGAAATTAACAGACTTATGTCTCACCTTTTTTGGTTGGCTACAACAGCGCTTGATATTGGTGCAATGACAGTTTTTCTTTACGCTTTCCGTGAGAGAGAGTATTTGATGGATATTATTGAAGGGTACTGTGGTGCACGTCTAACACATGCAGCAATCCGTATCGGTGGGGTTCCTTTAGATATTCAAGACAGTTTCTTACACCAGTTACGAGTATTTTTAAATAAACTACCGCAAAATATTAAAGATTATGAAGACTTGCTTGATACGAACCGTATCTGGTTGATGAGAATGGAAGAAGTCGGAACAATCTCAACTGAAATGGCACTTTCATGGGGTTGTACAGGTCCAATGTTGAGAGCTTCAGGCGTTGCATGGGATATTCGTAAAGAAGAGCCGTACGAACTGTATGATGAAGTTGAGTTTGACGTACCTTTTTCAGACAAAGGTGATAACTTTGCAAGATACCGTATTTATATGGAAGAGATGCGACAGAGTGCGAAGATTTTGTATCAATGTATAGAGATGTATGAAAAATGTGAAAAAGACGGGCAGACTGAATTAATGGCACATGCGCCGAAATATATTTCAGCACCGAAAATTGACATTATGACGCAAAACTACTCATTAATGCAGCATTTCGTCCTTGTAACACAGGGTATGAGACCTCCGGTAGGTGAAGTATATGTGCCGACTGAATCACCAAAAGGTGAACTCGGATTTTACATTAATTCTCAAGGCGGACCGTATCCTTACAGACTCAAATTACGTGCACCGTCATTTTGGCATACAGGAATTTTGACTGACCTTTTACCGGGTCACTATATTCCGGATGTTGTATCTATTATTGGTACTACGAACATAGTTTTCGGGGAGGTTGACAGATAATGAAAAGATATGATTTAAGACACTTAAAAGATGACTTTGAACCTCGAATGAAAGAGATTTTAGAAGAATCTCACAAGCCGACGGAAACATTGATATTCCTTTTTGAAATTGGTGATTTTTCTCCGATTCAAAGAAGTGCTGATTTAGTAAAAGAGTGTGGGTATGAACTGTATAACTCATTAAAATTTAACGAAGTCGACTGGACTATCGTAGTAAAAAAATAGGAATTGAATGTGAGCAAAGTATATTTTTCTACTTGGAATGGTGAGCTTGTTAATAATATTGGCAAACCCCAAGAAGAGTGGGAAGAATCAGCTTATAATTTACCGGCACAATATGATGACCACCGCGATTCAAAAGCTTTTATAGGCTGGGACGGTGTTTCGTTATTTAATGAGGATGTGGATGTTATCCGTTTGGCAATGGAATATGCTGCACAGTATCAAGTCTATTCAGAAGCATGTGGCAGATGTGCGCCTGGAAGATGGGGTGGTCGAATTCTTTATGACCAGCTTGATAAAATCGCTCGTGGTGAAGGTGAAATAGCTGATTTAGATCACTTAAAAGAAATTGGTAAAAGT
>JAMORM010000152.1 GCA_027063585.1 Sulfurimonas sp.
CATTTTGGTTTTGGCTTCGTATGCGATTTTGGCTACAAAAGGACTGAATTACGGTATTGATTTTGCCGGCGGAACTGTTGTGCAGGTTAAATATGATACAAAAGCACCGATAAAAGCAATGCGTGAAAAATTAAAATCAAATAAACTTTTTGACGGTGCTTCTATCAGTGAATTTGGCTCACCCGATGAGGTTGTTATTCGTATGAAAACAACAACAGGAAATGTAACGCAAGATATTGGTGACGTGACACGTGAAGTGCTTAAAGGCACGGGAAACTTTGAAGTACGTCGTGTTGATATCGTCGGTCCTAAAGTCGGCTCAGAGCTTAAAGAAAAAGGAATTATGTCTTTATTACTAGCGGTTTTGTCTATTTTGATTTATGTTGCTTTTAGATTTGAGTGGCGCTTTGCTGTAGCTTCAATTGTAGCTTTAGTGCATGATGTATCCATAGCAATGGGTGCGGTCGCACTTTTTGCAATAGATGTGAATCTTGATGTATTGGCTGCAATATTAACACTTTTAGGGTATTCTCTTAATGATACGATTATTGTATTTGACCGTATTCGCGAGGGAATAACAAAATCCAAAAAAGCGAATCTGACCGAGATTATTAATGAGTCTATTACAAGAACACTCGCTCGTACAACTTTAACATCATTAACAACATTCTTTGTTGTCTTTACTTTGTTTCTGTTTGGTGGAGAGATTATTCATGCCTTTGCATTTACGCTTTTAGTGGGTATAATCGTAGGTACATATTCATCAATTTTTGTGGCTTCACCAATACTTATTTTCTTTGGTTTTGATGTAAAAGGCTATCATGCAAAATTAGCAGAAAAAGCAAAAAGAGAAGCAGAAAAAAACAGAATGCGAGAGCAGTTTGAATCTGGTGTAATGTAATAAATTAAGGAATATCAATGGATTGGGGTAAAGTAGTATACGTATTTTTTTCACTAATGAGTTTAACATCAATAGCAGGATTTTTATATGAAAACACTGCTATTTCACTGTTTATAGCAGCAAGTGTCAATCTTGTTTCAACGATTTTGAAAATAGGTGTGCGCAATCTGCTTTCGGCTGAATTGCTTGCATCTTCATTGGTCGCAGATTTACATTTGATTCCGGCATTTGTATTTTTAGTCATTATACAAAATGATTCATGGGCAATCGCTCTGGCTATCGGCGCATTGATAGCAAATGTTTTTTCAATGGGACTTGTCTACATTGAGAGCAGTAAAACACACGAAGAATATTAATAGTTACAGGAAAAATAAAATTGGAATATAGTGCAAAAAATATAGAAAAAAAATGGCAGCAGTATTGGAAAGATAACGAGAGCTTTGAGCCGAGCGAAGATTTTACAAAAGAAAAAAAATATATACTTTCAATGTTTCCATTTCCAAGCGGACGTCTGCATATGGGACATGTAAGAAACTACTCAATCAGTGATGCTTTTGCACGTTATCATAGACAGCAGGGTAAAAATGTTCTGCACCCTATCGGTTTTGACAGCTTTGGAATGCCTGCTGAAAATGCGGCTATAAAAAACGGTTCACACCCTAAAAACTGGACATATGACAACATAGACTATATGAAAAATGAGTTTTATTCTCTGGGGTTCTCTTTTTCACGTAAGCGGGAATTTGCCACAAGCGATGAGCTTTATACCAAGTTTGAGCAGGGTTTCATCATAGATATGTACAACAAGGGTTTGCTATATCGTGAAAAAGGGATGCTTAACTGGTGTCCGCATGACAAAACAGTTCTCGCAAATGAGCAGGTAGTGGATGGCTGCTGCTGGCGCTGTGATACACCGATTGTCAAAAAAGATATGAATCAATACTATTTTAAAATCACTGCTTATGCAGATGAACTTTTAGATGATTTAAAAAAGCTTGAAAAAGGCTGGCCAAAACAGGTCCTTACTATGCAGGAAAACTGGATAGGAAAATCAAACGGACTGGCTTTTGACTTATATTTTGATGAACAAAGTGCAGATAAACTTTCTCATAAATTTGAGCGTTTTGATGTTTTTACAACGCGTCCTGATACTATTTACGGTGTGAGTTATACTGCTTTAGCACCTGAGCATGACATTGTTACCTATATGATTGAGAACAAACTGCTTGATGCTGCTGTTATAGAACAAATACAATCTATGAAAAACAGTTCATCAATAGAGAGACAAAAAGAAAAATCAGGTGTCTCTTTGGGTTTACATGTAAAGCATCCTCTAACAGGAGAAAATATTCCTGTATGGGTAGCGAACTTTGTGCTGATGGATTACGGAAGCGGTGCAGTTATGGCAGTGCCTGCTCATGATGAGAGAGATTATGACTTTGCCAAAAAATATGATTTGCCTATAAAAGCAGTCATCAAGCCTTTTAACGGGGAACATGATTTTTCAAAAACTGCTTTTACTGAAGTCGGCGAGTTAATAAATTCCGGTGACTTTAGCGGGATGAATTCTCAAAAAGCGCAAGAGCATATTATTGCGATGTTTGAGGACAAAGGTATTGGGAAAAAAACAACCAATTATAAACTCAAAGACTGGGGTGTCAGCCGTCAGAGATATTGGGGTGCGCCTATTCCTTTTATTCATTGTGACTCTTGTGGTCTTGTGATGGAAAAAAAAGAAAACCTGCCTGTTGCTCTGCCTGAAGATGTGGAAATTACGGGAGAGGGAAATCCGCTTGAGAACCATCCGACATGGAAATACTGTAAATGTCCTCAGTGTGCTGCTGATGCTGTGCGCGAAACAGATACAATGGATACCTTTGTAGAATCTTCATGGTATTTTTTACGTTTTTGTGCTTCTCCTTCAAACTGGGAAAAAGAGGCTTTTTCACCGGAGCAGATTAAATACTGGATGCACAACAAAGGGGATGAAGGCGTTGATCATTATATCGGCGGTATTGAAC
This sequence comes from Sulfurimonas sp., assembly GCA_027063585.1. GTDB lineage: Bacteria > Campylobacterota > Campylobacteria > Campylobacterales > Sulfurimonadaceae > Sulfurimonas. The sequence goes on from JAMORM010000152.1 coordinate 2,923, forward strand.
ATGCGATTCTACATCTTTTATATGCAAGATTTTTCACAAAAGTTTTTCGTGATTTAGGATATCTTGATTTTGATGAGCCGTTTGAAAAGCTTTTAACACAAGGCATGGTACTTAAAGACGGTGCTAAAATGAGTAAATCAAAGGGTAATACGGTTGATCCTGATGCTATTATAGAAAAATACGGTGCAGATACGGCTCGTCTTTTTATTTTATTTGCTGCACCGCCGACACAAGAACTTGAGTGGAATGACAGTGCTGTTGAGGGTGCGTATAAGTTCATAAAAAGATTTTTTGAAAGAAGCAGTAATATCGTTACATGTAATGAGAAACCGCAAATAAACCATGCAGATTTGAGTAAAGAAGAAAAATTTGCCCGAAAAAAGGTCTATGAAGCTCTTAAACGTGCCGAAGATGTCTATAATGAGAGATATACGTTCAACACTATGATAGCCGGTGTTATGGAAGCGATGAATGCGCTTAATGCGCAAAGCAATGCAGATGTATGGAGTGAAGGCTACTGGATACTCAGCTCTATAATGGAACCGGTTATTCCACATACCTGTCATGAAATAAGCGAAAAATATTTCAATCTTAACAACTTAGCACCACAGGAGATAGTTGAGGAAGTTTTTGTTGAAGAGAGCATCTCTTTGGGTGTTTCTGTAAACGGGAAAAAAAGAGGTGAAATCGAAGTGCCTGCTGATGCTTCTAAAGACGATATAATTGCTGCAGCAAAAGAAAATATTGCCAAATGGCTTGAGGGAAAAGAAATTGTAAAAGAGATATTCGTTCCTAAAAAACTTGTTAATATAGTAGTAAAGGGCTGAAGTTGAAAACATATCCACACTTTTTAAAGCTGTTGACACTGTTTACTCTTATAATTTTTTTGAGTGCGTGTGGATATAAGCCGAGTTCCAAGTATGCCCGAAGTGTTGTCGGTGAGAAGATAAACACTAATGTCACTATTTCAGCACAAGACCCGCAAAATACCGTACTTATTAAAGATGCAGTGGACAGTGCTATTGTAGAAATTTTTCATGCTTCATTAACAGATAAAGCCCATGCCGATACAACATTGAATTTTTCTTTGACCCCTCCAAGATATTCGGCAATTCAGTATAATACGGACGGGTATGTTATTGCTTATCGCGCAACGATTATTTTACATGTAACAAGAGAATCCAAAAATATAAAGAAAAATTATACAGCAAAAGGAACGTATGACTTTTCAGTTGTACCCAATGCCGTCATAACGGATCAAGAACGATTTGACGCCATAAAATTCAGTGCTATCAAGGCTATATCATCATTTGTAGCGCAGATATCTGCAGAGGGATCGAGACTATAAATTAGGAGAAGATCAAATGACAATACAAACAATAATTGCTAAAGCTGTTAAAAGATTAAAACTTGAAGGCAAGTTATTAACTCCTGATTTTTATGCCGAAGCTTTTTGCAAAGAAGCAAAAAAAGCAAATATGCAGATTGAAGACTGCCAGCATTTGACAAAATTCAATGCAATGCTCAATAAAGATTTACAAAAAGATTTGAAAAACTACAATATCAAAACAATGCACGAGTTTGTTCGTTTTTTAATCTCTAAACTCAATAGAACGAATCCTACACAATGTTCTGATACTCTTGA
>JAMORM010000153.1 GCA_027063585.1 Sulfurimonas sp.
CACTTGCCACAAAGGGTACAATCAGTTGCATCCCATTGCGGTATCATTTTATTTGATACTTTTGAATGCACCAGTTTTGTATTTAAAAACAGGGCACTATTAGGCTCTTCAACATCCAAGTCAACTAAGACTATCTGTTTTTTAAGTGATGCCAAATAAGAAGTGAGATTAGATGAAACAGTTGTTTTTCCTGTCCCACCCTTTCCACTTGCTATAGTTATTTTCATTTACATATCCTGATGTTGGTTGTTTTTCATGGTTTGAACAATTTCATCAACAGTCTGTTTTTCTGCTGCTACTGGCGTTATACCAAGTGCAAGCAAATTGTCTTTTACACCTTTACCAAATTCATAAGAGACAAAAATGTCGACATCATTTGCTTTAAGAAATCTAGGAATTTCAGTACCAACATGCAGTCGTCTATTGCCTTCACTGTTTTTTTCAATGACAATATTTTCATCTTTAATCTTTTTCATAATAGGATTTTCCATCATCTCTAAAAATTCACCCTCTGGAAGTGAATAAAAAACTATATTTTTTGCAAGACCTATATGCTTTGCAAGACGCTCTTTACCGTTTGTCATAAATGCAACTTTCATTTGCAATCCTTTTGTATTAGTTTCATTTTCAAGTAAATTTCTTTGAAAATTTCTCATTCCAAAACCTCTGCTATTTGAAAAAATTCCTCTATCACCCAAATTTCTTCCTCTACTTAGACCTCTGTGTTTTCTACAGAAACCTCTACCTTCTCCTCTTGTAAACTCTCTCATTTTAAATCCTTAAAGTTTATTTTAAATGCACATATGTCCAGAATTATAACGCACATATGTGCATTTGTCAAATTTTTAATAAATTATTAAGCAGTATAATGATGAATTTACTGTAGGTTTGTTTCATGGTATGCCCCTGTTTTTTAGGATATTAGGAACAAAAAATCTTCCAGAATACTTGTTTTATTTTAAAATTTCACAGGATTTGGCTGGCGTTTACAACTCTCTTCTCTTGAATTAAGCCATCTTGAAAGAGTTGAAAAAAGAGTTTTTTTGCTTGATTCATCAAGAATATTTTTAACATCATCTTCTATAAAAGGTCTTCTAGCAGATGACTCAGTTTAAACAATCGTTCATATTCAACAGGTAAAATATCATAAACTGGAGGTCTATCAATAATTAACTCAACTTCATAAATTTTACTAAAAGTTTTTATTCTGTCAATGATTTCTTTTATGTTGAGAGTTTTTAAAGGTCTGTCTTTTATTGAGATTATCAACCAAGCTATCTAGCTATTGCATCCTCAACTTTTGGAGGATGTAAATTTTTATTTTACGATTGTTACAACAAACGCACCCCTAAAGTCACCTTTTTTATAGCCAACTGCTTTATCATTTGGATATTTTTCTTTGATGAATTTGTAAGCTTGCTGATCTCTTGTCTGTGCATCACCATGACAAGTTAAGCAAACACCCTTGTTGATGAAAATTGGTTTATAAACTTTGTAAGAGTTTTTGGAAACCTCTTTTACTATCATTTTAGGCACAGCTTTATGTGCATTTACATCACTCTGAATCTGCGCAAGTATTTTTGCTTCATCTGCTGTTGGTTTATCTGCTGGGTTTCTATATTTAAGAGAAACTCTTTTTACACTCACACCCTTTGGATAGCCTGCGTTTACTTTTTTAGCGATGCCTGACGCTTCTTCAAGACAAAAATCTGCCGCTTGTGCTGGTCCGCCTGCTTTCATATTTTGTTTCATATGCGACTTCAAAGCTCCACCCATTTTCATAATGGCACTTTTTGCCTCTTGTTTTATCTCTTTGTTTGTATCAGCACTCAAAAGTGAAGCGCTTGCTAGTAGCATAATAGGGAATACAACTCTTTTCATTTTTTCTTCCTTTTTTATAATATTTAAATTATATCGGACATATGTTCATAAGTCAAGAACTTTTACGAATGAGTGCTAAGACTAATACTTATCATTATACAAATCATTTGCTAGCTTGGTAATTTGAGCATCTGTCAATACTCCATCTGAGGTTTTTTATGCTAGAATTTTAAAAGTAATGGCTACTTAATTTGAGGTGAAAATTGCATTTATTGGTTGAATTTTATTTATGAAAGTTGGTGACCCCGAGGAGAATTGAACTCCTGTAACATGGATGAAAACCATGGATCCTAACCGCTAGACGACGGGGCCAAATATTAAAAAAAATGGTGTCCTGTGATGGATTCGAACCATCGGCCACATCATTAAAAGTGACGTGCTCTACCAGCTGAGCTAACAAGACGTTTGTCTCTTATTGTTAAGAGGTCGAAATTATAGACAAATACAATTGATATGTCAAGAAAAAAGAGTATAAATTTGTAAATTTTATTTTGAGGAATAGATTTATTTATAATTAAATGCTTTTTAACTACAATCTTTCTACTAAAGAGGATTTTATGAAAAAAATTGTGAATATTGCATTGGGAATTTTTCTTATTTTAATAAGCGGATGTTCTCAGAAAGTAGGGGTAAAGGCTCTTGTGCCTGCTCAGGTAGATAGAATATCGCAAACAAAAGTAATAGCTGTGACAGATTTTACACATGACAGGGTAGGGCTTTCTCGAAAAATTGAAGCAAAGTTGTCTAATTTTCAAATCAATAATAAAAGTTACTTTACAGTTGTAAGCAGAAATGATATAAATAAAGTAATTCAAGAACAAAAATTGCAAAACAGCGGTCTTGTAAATGATGAGAACATTGTTAAAGTCGGAGAGCTTATAGGAGCACAGGCAATTATTTCGGGAAATGTGAGTCCTGTAGCAAAAGAGGACAGCTATTTTTATGAGCCTCGTGTACGCTGTGCCAATCGTAAATGTACGGAACTTGAAACCTACAATATTCGCTGCCTGAAACGGCTTGTCGGTCTTTCGGCTGAAGTGCGGATTGTAGATGTTACAAAGGGTGACATAATTTATGCAGATACGTTAAGCAGATCTACTTCTTTTAAACATTGTGCTGATGATTCACGCGCAATTCCCTCAAAAACAATGGTAGCACAAAGACTTGCACAAGATTTAGCAGATGAATTTACATATAAACTGACACCGCACTACAGACGCTTTAATGTAAAACTGCTTGAAGATCCGGATTTGGATTACACGGATGAGCAAGAAAAATTACTGGAGTTTGCTTTAAGGTATATAGAAAAAGGGCGTTATGACAAGGCAGAGCAACTCTTAAAAGAACTTGTTGATTCGACAAATATGAAAAGCTATGTGCCGTTTTATAATTTAGGCGTAATAAAAGAGGCACAGGGAAAATATAAAGAGGCAAAAGAGTATTATGAATATGCTGATAATCTAATGGTTGAACCGGTGGATGAAATTAATGAAGCGATGACGCGTATCAATGCACTGATTGCCAACAAACAAAAAACACTTCAACAGTTAAACAGATGAAAATTTTCAGCCTCATTTTACTTGTATTGGGATTGTTGTTGAGCGGATGTGCTTCAAAACAAAAAGTAGTTGTTGCAAAAAAAGAGCTGCCTGCTTGGTATATACATCCTCCTGAATCTGATGCATATGAACTTTTTGCTCTTGGAGAAGGGGAAAATCAACAAGACGCCATTAACAATGCGCTGAGTCTTATAGCTTCCACATTAAGTGTCTCTATCTCATCGAGTTTTAGGGCAAAAACAGTTGTAAAAGAGGGCAGTGTAAACAGTTCTGATGCAACATATATAAATAAAATACAGAGTGATGTTCAAAAGATAAGAATTAGTGAATATGAGATTTTACATGTAAAAAAACTCGGATTTAAAAGATATGCTGCTGTTGTAAAAGTAAATAAGCAAAAATTATTTCAGGGTTTAAAAAATGAAATAGATCAAAAATTTGAAATATATAAAAATGATATGAAAAACATTCAACGTTTAGATGCGCTCAAACAATTGGCATATTATAAAAATATGAAAAAATCTTTTGGATATATAAAAAATGCACTTCTTGTAATGAAAGTACTTAATAAAGGATTTGATGATAAAAAATACCTTACAGTCATGAATGAAATCAATACAAAATACCAATATCTTTTAGAACACATAAGCTTTTGGGTAATTACAAATATTCAAAGTTTAAGCAAGCCGGTTATCAGTGCTCTGACAAAGCAAAAGTTTATAGTGAAAAATCTTAAATCAAAAATGCATTTTGATATTTATATAAATGCAAAAATTCAAAAGGCAAATGCATACGGCTTTTCTCTTGCTCGCAGCGAAATATCATTTGTAACAAAAGATTACAAAGGAGAAATCTTGGCATCAAATGTTATACATGTAACAGGGCAATCTTCGCAAGGCTATGCAATAGCCAAGCAAAACCTTGTAAAAAGGCTCAAAAAACTGATAGAAAAAGAGGGAATTTTAAAATTGTTAAATATCGGTATTTAGTAATCGTTTACTTCTTAGGAATATACTTACATAAATAATAAAAAGAAATATTAATATGAGGTATAAATTATGATAAATAAAATACAAAATG
>JAMORM010000154.1 GCA_027063585.1 Sulfurimonas sp.
ATTTAATAGCAACAGGCGGTACAGCAAATGCAGCAGCAACCCTTGTCAACCAAACAGGGGCAAAATGTGTAGAGTGCTGTTTTATTTTAGGACTTACATTCCTAGACGGTATAAAAAAATTACAAAATAAAACTGATGTTTATTCAGTGATAGAGGTTAAATAATAATGTATATTCCCACTCCTTCAAAGTATGATCCTGATGAAAACGGACATTTTGGAATTTTCGGCGGTCGTTATGTGCCTGAAACACTCATGCCTGCACTGCTTCAGCTCAAGGAAGAGTACGAAGCTATCCGTTTTGATAAAGATTTTTGGAAAGAAGTCGACTATTATCTCAAAGATTATGTAGGCCGTCCAAGTCCTCTTTTTTATGCCGAAAATATTTCCAAAGAAATTGGAGCGAAAATCTACCTTAAACGTGAAGATTTAAATCATACCGGCGCACATAAAGTCAATAATGTAATCGCGCAGGGTTTAATGGCAAAACGACTGGGCTATAAAAAAGTCATCGCTGAAACAGGTGCAGGACAGCATGGAGTCGCAACTGCAACCATAGCTGCACTTTTAGATTTAGAATGTGAAATATTTATGGGTGCAAAAGACGTAGAGAGACAGGAGCTTAATGTCTTTCGTATGAAACTTTTAGGTGCAAAGGTACATAGTGTACAAAGCGGCAGCAAAACACTTAAAGATGCTATGAACGATGCCATTCGCCACTGGGTAACAAATGCAAGAGATACTTTTTATATTATCGGAACAGTTGCAGGTCCACATCCCTACCCTATGATGGTAAGAGATTTTCAGGCAATTATAGGTTGGGAAGCAAGAGCGCAGATTTTAGAAAAAGAAAATAGATTACCGGATTATGTTATAGCCTGCATAGGTGGCGGTAGTAATGCTATAGGTACATTCCAACACTTTTTAGAAGATAAAGAGGTACAGTGTATCGGCATCGAAGCCGGCGGTCTAGGACTTGAAACGAACAAACATGGCTGCTCCTTAGAAAAAGGACGTCCAGGTGTTTTGCATGGTCAAATGAGTTATTTGCTTCAAGATGAAGACGGACAAGTTCTTGAAGCGCATTCTATCAGTGCCGGGCTTGATTATCCGGGTATTGGACCTGAGCATGCTTTTCACAAAGACAATAAATCAGTTTCATATGACAATGTAACCGATCAAGAAGCTTTGGATGCTTTTGTGTGGCTTTCTCAAAAAGAGGGAATAATTCCTGCATTTGAAAGTTCTCATGCCGTAGCATACCTCAAAAAAATGAAAAATATTGAAGGAAAACTCATCATAGTTAATTTATCAGGTCGCGGCGATAAAGATATGATTCAAGCTAAAGATATTTTACACTTCGATTAGCTAGCATTAAGCAACAAAGATTTTCCCATATCTTTGTTGTCTTGCCTCATTTAGCGCATATTTAGCTCTTTCTATAACAATTTTCATTTCATCATTTTCTATAAAACTTGTAATACCAAAAGCAATTTCAAGGTTTAATTCTTTTAATGATTCTATTCTTAAAAGTTCAGCACTTATTTTTTTAATTAAAATTTCTGATGACTTTTTACTAGTATTTGTAAGTACAATAATAAAGTCCGAACCTTCCCATCGTGCCAGAACATCCGATGCCCGAATTAAATTTTTGAGTTCTTTTGCAAACAGAGATATAAGTTTTTCACCATGGCTTAAACCAAATATCCCAATAATTTTATTGATATTTACAATGCTGAAATAGACTATGGTCGTATCTGTTTTATAACGATTATAGTAATCTATTTGATGCTTTAATATAGCCTGCATCTGCATTTTTGATGTTAATTTAGAAAGTTGGTCAACCGATGCAAGATTAGCAAGTTTATCCATTCTCAACCTATACTCTTGCATTTTTAAGAACTCTTCAGAGTGATAGGAAACCCTCCTTACAACTTCAAAAGATTCAAAAGGTTTTTTAATATAATCACAGGCACCAGCTTCAAAACATTCACGAAGTTTATCTTTAGAGTAAAGTTCTTCACTGTCTAAAAAGATAGTCGGAATTTTCACAGAACTATCAAATTCACTCTCAAATATGATTTCATTGAGCTTCAAATAATTAATACTCACATTTATCAAGATAAGATTATAATCCCATATATTCTTTTGAATTTTGTTAAAAGCATCTCTATCTAAGATAGCTTTACATGTAAACCCATTCTGTGCAAGCAATGTATTTAGAACATCATAATTATGTTGATTAACTTCTAATATTAAAATTTGTTTTTTTTCCATATAAATATTTTATCATAAATTTGTTATTTTATTCTTTGTTGCTAATATTTTGCTATGATATAAAAAATAAATTTACGAAATGGAACACTATGAATTTAAAATTAATCGCCGCTGAGGCATATAACGCACAAAACAATGTAGTTGTAGAGTTTATGAGTACAGAAAACCTAGGCTCACATAAATACTACAAACTACTTAACAAAGCAGGTTTCAAAGCCAAACAAGACAGTATCTGCTCTTTATATGAAAAGAACTTACTTATGTGCGGCATTGAAGACAACAGCAGTGATAATATCCGCAGTGCTGCTACAGCAGCAATAAAATCTCTCAAAACATCAAATTATAAATCTGCAAGTATTGCGGTTGAAAAAAACAGTATAAAAGCTGTTGTAGATGCAATAGTCCTCGGCGGATATGAGTTTAACAAATACAAGACAAAAAAAGAAAAAAGAAAACTAAAAAATATATACCTTACATGTAACGATGTAGCAGCTCTAAAAGAGGCTTTTGAAGAAGCTGTTATCATAGCTGATGCAACATGCTACACACGTGACATCGTAAATGTTGCACCGGATGATTTAAACCCGCCCTCTTTTGCAAAACTGGCAAAAAAATTAGCACGTACAAATTCTCTTGAATGTACTATTTTAGGAGAAAAAGAGCTAAAAAAAGAAAAATGTGAAGCGATGCTTGCAGTCGGACGGGCATCATATCACGGCACAAAACTTCTTCATTTGGCATATAAACCAAAAAATCCTAAAAAGATCATATCTTTAGTTGGAAAAGGTTTAACATATGACAGCGGTGGACTTAGCCTAAAACCTGCAACTTCTATGGTAACTATGAAAATGGACAAAGCCGGAGCATGTGCGGTACTAGGCATCATTAAAGCAGTGAGTGAATTAAAACTCGACATTGAAGTACATGCTTTTGTCGGTGCAGTTGAAAACATGATAGGCGGCAATGCTTATAAGCCTGATGATGTTTTAAAATCTCGTAAAGGCGATACAATAGAAGTAAGAAATACTGATGCAGAAGGTCGTTTGGTTCTTGCAGATGTACTTGATTATGCACAAGAGAAAGTAGAAGCAGATTATCTATTTGATTTTGCAACACTTACAGGTGCATGTATGGTTGCTCTTGGACAATACACAACAGGAGTAATGGGACATTCAAACAGATTAAGACATGACATTTCAAAAGCTTCTAGCAAAGCCGGAGAGCTAACAGCTTCATTACCATTTAACAAGTACCTGAAAAAACAGCTTAAAAGTGAAATTGCAGATATCTGCAATATTTCAAACAAACCATACGGTGGAGCTATCACAGCAGGACTCTTTTTAGACAACTTCATAAAAGAAGAAAACAAAAACAAATGGCTGCATTTTGATATAGCCGGAAGTGCTTATACTGAAAGCCCTTGGGATGTAAATGTATATGGGGGCACTGGTGCAGGTGTGCGTTTTATGAGTGAATTTTTAAAAAGTATAAAATAATTATGCTACAATTATAAAAAAATAAAAAGGAGAGATGATGGCATTAAAAGATTTATTAACTGCAAGAGTTATATTAAATACTTCAAAACCTTGTCACTGTCATCTCTTTTTAACACTAAAATCAAAGCTTATGGTTTTACTAAACCACTACATTCCGAGATGTTCATACTACACCGTATGTTTTGCATTTCGTCGTAGTGGTGTGCACCCTCCTTTTTCAATATCCCTTTAATATTTTTTCGGAACATAGCCTGAATTGCTATAAAGCCTAAAGGCGAAGCTAAAGCATCGCTTCCGAGAGCTTGTATTGTTTTTTCAAACCTAGATTTTTAAGCGTTAAAACGTAACTTAGAAAGAAACTAAATGCTCTTCGGAAGCAAGGTTTTAACCTTGCCCTTAAACTCTAAAGTAATTCGCCTAGGTTCCGAGAAAAAATCAAAAAAATCTACAAAACAAATTAAAATTATTGTCAGAAATGACGAAAAACAAAGGATATTGTAATGTCAAAAACTTACGTAACAGGATTCCCAAGAATTGGAGAACAAAGAGAACTTAAATTTGCACTGGAAGATTATTGGAGTGAAAAAAGTGATTTTGCACACGTACAAGAAGTAGCGAGAGCACTCAAAAAGAAGCATTGGAATTACCAAAAAAATGCAGAGATACAATACATCAGCTCAAATGATTTCTCATTCTATGACAATATGCTCGATATGGCTGTGACGCTCAACGCTATTGCGAA
>JAMORM010000155.1 GCA_027063585.1 Sulfurimonas sp.
TACCCTCGCGCAACAAACAATTAAAAAAATAGTAACAAAAATAAGAGAAGATGATTTTCCTCTGCCCGATAGAGAATTTTTAAATATTAATATTCCGCCGGATGTACAAGAAACCGAGATGAAAATTACCTATGCAGGGTATAGAATCTATTCTAATGAAGCAGATGTGCACAGCAATCCACGAGGGGAACAGCATTATTGGCTTGGGCTGCATCCGCTTAATTTCACCTCAAGAAAGGGCGTAGATGGCGTGAGTGATTATGAAGCGATACGTGATGGCTTTATCTCCATAACACCGATTATGCTTGATTTGAGTGCGCATAAAAGTATGAAAAAGTTAGAGAGCTGGCTAGATTAATGCAAAAATATGATCGTATAAAACTGGTGTTAAAAGATGATTTTGCTAAGCTTGAAGATGCAAAGATTATACTTTTAGGTGTCGGCGGTGTCGGTAGTTTTTGTTTGGATTGTCTTTATAGAAGCGGTATCAAAAATATTACGATTGTAGATTTTGACACTTATGATGAGTCAAATCAAAACCGTCAAATGTGGTCGGAGCTACATGAGAACGAGATAAAAGTAGAGGCACTCAAAAAGCATTACCCCGAGCTTGAAATCATCAACAAACGTATAGATGAAGCTTGGGTGCAGGAGTTTGATTTTGATGCGTATGATTTGGTACTTGATGCCATAGATGACAGAAATGCGAAACTTGCCCTTGCACAAAAATGTCATAAAAAACTTATATCTTCTTTTGGCAGTGCCAAAAGGCTTGACCCGACAAAGGTGCAGGTGGGTGATATTTGGAAAAGTTACGGCGATAAATTTGGTGCAAAAATCAGGTATGAGTTGAAAAAACGGGGCTTTAACAAAAAATACAAAGTGATTTTTTCAGACGAGGAAGCAGTTGTGAAAGAAAAAGGCAGTTTTATGGGTGTAACGGCAACTTTTGGCTTGACGATGTGTGCCGAGGCAATTAAAAAAATAAGAGGAAAATAAGTGCTAGAGAGTTGTTGTTTTAAAGAAATAGAAAATATAAAGGACGCGTTTGTTTGATTTTTTAGACAGTGACTGGTTTAACATAGGGCTGGAGGTTGTTTTTATCATTTTAATTTCATATGATGTTAAAAAGTATGTTGAGACGAAAAAAAGAGAGTATATTATAAATATCGTACTCACAATCGGCTTTGCTATTTGGGCGCTTTACCCGTACTATAACTCGTATGTCGGTTGGGAAGAGGAACAAAAAAAAGAGATGCTTTCACACTGCAAGGGCGATGAAAACTCAACCAAGCTTTGTAAGTGTCTGGATGATGCAACATTTAAAGAGTACATGTATGATGAGTATAAAAAACTTGATAAAAACAGCAGTGAATATAAAGAATTTATAAAAGATGCGAAAGAGGATTGTTTAGATGACTCATGGTTTTGATGTAAATTCGCCTTTGGTATGTGAGGGTATTATAGGCGATGGTTGCGGCGGTGGACGTTTTTTTCTTGTAGAGGATGAAACACTTGTAGCGTACGATCCACAAACGAGATATAAAATATTTCTTTTAGACGGCATAAAAAATGCTAAATCGTTGCGTAAAAAAACATGTCTTCTCACCATAGAGTGTGAAGAGGAAGTTATAGAATTTGATCTTTCGGCACTAAAAAGAGTTTAGCTGTTTTTTTGGCTGTTATTAATTTTTTTTTAGATATAGTTAGCATAATAAAAAAAGCGGGAATGTATGATAAAACTTTTTGTCTTTTTGTTGTTTATAACTTTTGCTTATTTCATGTTCGATACACATAAAGAAGTTAAAAGTACACCTACGTATGTTGGGATGAACAAGTGTGCCTCCTGCCATGATATACAACTACATTCTCTAGAGAATACACTACATCCAAAAATTTTCAGACCTGTAACATCTGCTGAGGAAATTTTAGGAGATTTTTTAACGCCCAACCCATTAGTAACATTTAAAAAAGAAGATATTACATATGTCATCGGTTCAAAATGGGAGCAGGTATATATGCGTAAAATAAAAGGTGATTACTATGTATTTCCAGCAAAATGGATGGTTACAACACAGCAATGGGTTCCTTACAAAGTACACAGCTGGCAAAAAACTCCTGCTTCTATAAAATGCAACGGTTGTCATACGACTGGATATTCAAAAGAGACACATGATTTTAACGAATTTGGTGTAAGATGTGAGGCCTGCCATGGTCCGGCAAGTCAACATGTTGCGCATCAAAAAATGAACAGCTATGCAGAGTGCAAAATCTGCCATACCAAACATAAAACTTTTGATAATGACATTATTGTATCGCAAAAATCTGCAGTCTGCGGACAGTGTCACAGCAGAGGGACTACAACAGTATTAGCTAGCAATGGCAAAATGACACTTTTTAACTTCCCTCTTGAATATCTTCCTGGACATGATTTAAATAAGTCTTTTGTTCCAAACAGTGTAAAAACAGATAAAAAAGGAGTAAATTGGTGGGGTAATGGTCTTTCAAAAAACAGGCATCAGGAGTTCGCAGATTTTTCTTTTTCCAAGCATTCAAAATCTTTGATAAATCTCAAAACAAAACATAATCCTCACGGAGGCAAAAAAGATGCTTCGTGTCTAAAGTGCCACAGTGAAGATTACCGCTCGGCAAAAGAGGGGCATAGGCCGACAATAGAATCAGCAAAATTGGGAATTACCTGTATCACCTGTCATGAACCTCACGGTATAGATAAAAATATACGAAGTAAAAAGTCTATAAATGCAAAATGTGCAGAGTGTCATATTTTTGATATAGGAAAAAATCAAAAACATTTTCCCTGCCCATCATCTAAAGCAAGTTGTGTAGATTGTCATATGCCGCTTATTGGAAAAACCGGAGGAACTTACACGATTCGTTCACATGCTTTTAAAATTGTACCGCCGCAGGCAACCAAAAAATATAATATGCCTTCATCGTGCCAAAATGGTGCATGTCATCAGGATAAGTCGGTAGAATGGGCAATAAAAGCATATAATGATTTTTATAAAGATAGTAATAAAAAAACGCTGGCTGATGTCATTCTGGAAAATAAATGAAAGTCTCCATAGGTTTTAAAATATCATTTGCAGTTATGTTCGCGTTGATTGTAGAAGCTTTTGTCGCTTTGACATGGATGAGAAACTCTACCCAAAATGCTCTAAAAAACATTATAAATGAAGAATTTTCACAGACTATTAATGTGATTGAAAATGAATTTTCTTTCATACAACAAAGTAATATTTATATGGCGAACAGTTTTATATTGAATAACAAAGATTTGAGACATATTCAATTAGAAACAGATAGAAAGAAGTTACATGTAGACAGTCTTATTTTAATTGATGCAAATGCAAATATTATTTCGCAGGCAGGGCTTTTTACTATAGAAGCCCAGAATCTTCAAACTTATCATATTGTTCATGAGGCTATGAAGCAAAAGCAACCTGTAAGCGCAATAGAACGGACAGGAGATATTTTTGTATTTTACACAGCAACTCCTATTTTTAAAGGCAAAAAAATCATCGGAGAAGTGCTTATTGGTTTGCAGATAAATAACAGAGTGCTTAGGGAAATGAGCAAAGGCAGCAGTATTGAATTGGCTATAGTAGGGGACAGAGCTATAGGAGCTTCTTCATTAACATTAAAAAACACTCAATTTTTTACACAGTTACCGGTAGATTATATAAAATATTTAATGCTGCTTGATGGCAAAATTGATTTACTTGTTGCATACATTGATAAAAAAGAGTACTTTGTCAAAGCAAAAAATTTAAAATTTGTAGATAAAGATACCACAAATGCTTCATTGATGTTATTATATGATACAAAAAATTACAAACAACAGCTTGCAAAAATGAAAAATATACAGTTTTGGCTTATATTTGTAATGATTTTTTCTGTATTTGCAACTGTAATGATTCTCTCTTTGTATTTAAAGAAAAACTTTAAAAAGCTCATAGTGGGATTACAAAAAGTTGCAAAGGGCAAATATGGACAGCGTGTAGAGATAAAAACCAATGACGAGCTGGAAACACTCAGTGAATATTTTAATAAAATGAGTTTTTCTCTCAAAGAAAAAGAGGAAAAAATCCAAGAATATATAGCAGAGTTAAAAAATAAAATCAAGAGTATCAGTGAATTAAAGGAAGAGGGGAAAACACTTTATAAAAAAGCAACATATGACTCTTTAACGGGTTTGTATAACCGAGACAAATTTACGACTATGTTTAGTTATATGGCGAGTACAGGCAAAAGAGAAAACAAAAAGCTGGTACTTGCTATTGCCGATATTGATTTTTTTAAAAGTATTAATGACACGTACGGGCATCTTGTCGGTGATTCCGTTTTGCGAGAATTGGCAACTATTTTACAGGATAATACAAGAGAAAGTGATCTGGTTGCACGATGGGGCGGAGAGGAATTTGTAATTGCTATGCTTGTCAATGATGTCAATGAAGCAAAAAATGTTTTGGAAA
>JAMORM010000156.1 GCA_027063585.1 Sulfurimonas sp.
TATTACGACACCCATATACTATGTAAACGGAGAGGCTCATATCGGGCATGCATATACAACTTTTATAGCTGATACGGTTGCACGATATGAGAGACTAAAAGGTGAGGATACTTTCTTTTTAACAGGCACAGATGAACATGGACAAAAAATAGAAGAATCAGCAGCAAAAGCCGGTAAACCTACACAAGAGTTTGCAGATGAAATCAGTGCAACTTTTAAAAATCTTTGGGATGAATTTGGTATCAGCTATGATAAATTTATACGCACAACTGATGAAGACCATATGAAAGGCGTTCAAAAAGCTTTTGAAGTTATGGTTGCAAAAGGCGATATTTATAAAGATTTTTACGAAGGTCACTATTGTGTGAGCTGTGAAACATTTTTTCCAGAAACACAACTTATAGATGGTGAATTTTGTCCTGACTGCGGAAGAGCTACAAGTGTAGTAAAAGAAGAGAGCTATTTTTTCAAACTTTCCAATTATGAAGACAAACTATTGGAGCATTATGCAAATCATCCTGATTTTATTATGCCCCGCTCTCGCGCAAATGAAGTTGTTAGCTTTGTAAAAGGCGGTCTTCGCGACCTTTCTGTAACACGTACATCATTTAGCTGGGGTGTAAAACTGCCTAAAAGCATAGGGGATGACAAGCATGTTATGTATGTTTGGCTTGATGCGCTTTTAAACTATATTACTGCTCTGGGATATGGCAGTGATGAAGCAAAAATGAATTATTGGCCGGCAGATATTCACTTTGTCGGCAAAGATATACTTCGTTTTCATGCTATTTACTGGCCTGCATTTTTGATGAGTCTTGGTTTAGAATTGCCAAAACATATAGGCGCGCACGGTTGGTGGACACGCGATGGTGAAAAAATGAGTAAATCAAAAGGGAATGTCGTTTCTCCAAAAGAAGTTGCAGATGCCTACGGTGTTGAAAATCTTCGTTATTTTATGCTACGTGAGGTTCCTTTTGGGCAAGACGGTGATTTTTCGCAACGTGCTTTTATCGATCGTATAAACTCTGAACTTTCAAATGACCTCGGAAACCTGCTCAATCGTATTATAGGGATGAGCGGGAAATACAGCGATTTTGTGATTGATAGTCAAGATGTTGAAAAATACCATGCAAAAGAGCTAGAAAAAATGAATACAGTTCTTGATTCTCTTGATAGCTTTATGGAAAATTTACAAACACATAGGTACCTTGAAGAGCTATGGAAACTCTTTGCAATCGGTAACGGTGTTATTCAAGAGTATGAGCCATGGGTAAAAATGAAAAACAACCAAAAAGATGAAGCACTTGCTACTGTCGCTGTAGTTGCAAACATCCTGGCTCGTGCTGCTGTTATGCTGCACCCTATTATGCCAAACACAACGAACATTATTGCCGATGCACTCTCTTTTGAAATAAATAATGCAAGCTATAAAGAACTTATCATTGATAAAAAGCTGTTGAAATTATTTAATATTAAAAAAGTTCCGCCTCTCTTTCCTCGTGTTGAAGAGCCTTTAATGCAAGAAGCTCCAAAAGCTGAACCTGAAACAATAAAAGAAGAGCAAAACCCTAAAAACAAAGATAAAGAGACAAAAAAAGAAGATGATAATCTTATAGAAATTGGTCAGTTTTTTGAAACATCTTTAAAAGTTGGGACAGTTGTTGCAGCCGAAGAAGTACCAAAAAGTAAAAAACTTTTAAAACTGCAGATTGATTTGGGCGAAGAAAGTCCAAGACAGGTTGTTGCAGGAATAAAGGAGTTTTATGCTCCTGATGATTTAATAAATACACAAGTATGTGTCGTAGCAAACCTGAAACCTGCCAAACTTATGGGTATGATGAGTGAAGGAATGCTTCTTGCTGCTAAAGATGAAGATGGTTTATGTTTAATAAGACCCGAAAAACCTAAAAAAGCAGGCACACCTATTGGATGAGACTTGAAAACACCCTAGCACTTACACATGGAGAGTTAATTAACACTCCTTTTGTAAATAGTTTTAATAACATTGTTTTTGATGCAAAAGCCGTAAGAAGAGGCGATCTTTTTATTGCATTTGATGAAAGCGCTATAGAAGATGCCATTTTTAATGGTGCATATGGTGTTGTATTTGATAAACCTACACAAATAACAGACAGTGAGATAGCTTGGATAAAAGTCAAAGATCTTGAAGACGCGATAAAACGTCTTCTTCGTTTTAAACTTATTGATAAAGAAATATCAGTATATGCCTGTGATGAAATTATACTTAAGCTTGCATTGCAGGTTGTTACCGAAGCGAATTTTATTGCTTTAGCAGGTGATATAAAATCTATTTTTAAAGAGTTATCGGATGTACAAAACGGTTCTATTGTTCTGTTTAGCCCTACTCTTACTTCCCCGGATTTATTTACAAATATTAAAGAGATGCCAAAAAATAAGGCACAAAATATCAATATTATTGAACAGACTCTTTTTGAAACATCTTTTATATATGACAATATATTTTATGAAAGACAACTTGTTTCGCCATTTTTTATGCCCTATCTTGAACAGCTGCTTTTTTTGTTTAAAATTTTAAAAATCAATTTCAGATTAAGAAAATTTACACCGATAGACCATTTCGAAGCAGTTTTTACAAATAAAAATTTTGAAATAAAAGATTTTGGTACCAGTGACAAGGTATTAATCTTTGAAAAAAACAGTTCTTTAATAGAAAATGAAATAAGCTTTTTACAAAAACAGGCTACATGGGCAAAGATCATTTATATTATTCCCTTTACATGTAAACAGTCACTTGATGCAGAGACTTTAGATAACGAAAATATTTTTATTTATAAAAACAAAAATGAAATAAGAAATATCTTGCAATCAAGTAATTTTCATTTTGCCCTCATTGTTGGTGCAGATAAAACTTTATTGGAAAAACCTTTAGCCAGACAGACACAATTAACTTTGGACTTTTAACAAACAAAACCATAAGGACAGATAGATGAATCGTAGAGATTTTTTAAGTACGGCAACTGTTGCTTCTGCTGCCATAGCACTGAGTGGCTGTAATGAAGGAAATCATGTTGCTATAGACTATTCAAAACATCCTAAAAAGCATGATGATGCAAAGCATGTTAATATCAACAGAAACAAAAAAACTGTTATTAAACTTGCTACAAGCTGGCCGGCACATTTTCCTATAATGGGTACTGGTGTTGAGAAATTTGCGGCACGCATAAAAGACATAAGTGGTGGATCTTTAGAGATAAAAATTTACCCAAAAAATGTACTTGTACCTGCTTTGGCAGTTTTTGATGCATGCTCTAGCGGTCAAATTGATGCTTTTCATTCAGGACCATACTACTGGAAAGGAAAAAACTCCGCTTTTTCACTTTACAGCGGTATTCCTTTTGGTTTCACAGCCGAAGAAGTAAATTCATGGATGCTTTACGGCGGAGGAATGGATTTATGGAGAGAACAATATGCAAAGTATAACTTGCATCCGTTTTTAGGTGGAAATACAAATATTCAAATGGGGGGATGGTTTAGAAAACCCATTAATTCTTTAGAAGATATGCAAGGGCTTAAAATGCGAATTCCCGGCCTTGGAGGAGAAGTTTTTTCAAGAATGGGAGTTAACCCTATACTTTTACCTGCCGGAGAAATTTACACTTCATTAGAGCGTGGTGTAATTGATGCAACTGAGTGGGTCGGTCCTGCACTTGATATCAAAATGGGATTTTACAAAGTTGCACCTTATTACTATTCTGGATGGCATGAACCGGGTTCTGTGCTTGAATTGACATTTAATAAACACACATGGAGTAAATTAGCGGGCGAACATCAGGCAATGATTGAAGTCGCTGCAAGTGAAATGAATGCAAACATGGCGACAGAGTTTCATTATGAAAATATACATGCTTTGCAAAAGCTAAAAAGCTTACATGTAAAGCTTGCGCAGTTTCCTGATGATGTCACTCAGGCCGGTAAAAAAGCACTGCAAGAAGTTATAAATGCTTTAAGTGCCAAAAACAGTGATTTTGCAAAAGTTTATGCATCTATAAAGACACATTTAAACCTCTCCAAAGAGTGGAGTGATGCAAGTCTTGGATACTTTTTAAATATTAGATGATTTAGGCTCTTTATTTGCTTAAAGATAGTAAGATTCCAAAAAAGTTATACAAAGAGATTTTATTGAAAAAATTACTGTTTTTAACACTCTTATTTACGACATTGGCATACGCATCTTTTGAAGGCAGGCTTGTTGATGCAAATACATCACAACCAATCAATGCTGCGATTATCAGTGATTCTTCTTTCTCAATAAAAAGTGATGAAAACGGCTCTTTTTTTATAGACTCTAAAGAGAAGACATACCACATTAAAGCGTACGGATACAGACCTTATACGTTTTCATCGGATTTAAATGCAACCACTATAAAACTTATTCCCATTACAGTAAAAGCGCTTTATCTCACTTTTTGGGGAGCAAGCAATAATTCAGGG
>JAMORM010000157.1 GCA_027063585.1 Sulfurimonas sp.
ATCTATTTTTATATAGTATACAAATTTATTATGCCAAAAATTATTCAAAATTCTAGTTGTGCTATATGTATTCGTGCTGTTACTGTTATACTTATCTATCTGGGCTTTTTCTTATTTTTAACTTTGTTGTCAAATATTTTTTTATTGCCACAACCAAGTATTGATTACTATATAGTATACTATATAGTAATCGAATTCTTTTTGGTGAGTCTGTTATGAAAATAAAGTTTATTATTTTTGTTTTTATATCAATCTGGCTGGCATTAATTGTGCGTGTCTTTTTTTTGGCCATTCAGTCAAACAGCTATTATTCAAGGCTTTCACTACAAAACACTATAAAACATGAGCAGATTGCACCTGTACGGGGTGAAATAGTAGATGTGAAAAATCGACCTATAGCAATTAATAAACTTGGTTTTAAGATAGAACTAGCACCTCATTTACTGTTGAAAAAACATAAGAATGAATTTAATGATGAAATTGCTTTTTTACTCAAAGCTTTCCCTTTGTTGAATAAAGAAAAAATCATTAAAAATTACAAGAAAAAAGACTCTTTTTATAATCATGATTTTATCGATGTTGTGCATTTTATACCTTATGAAAAAATGATGCCTGTTTACTCGATGCTCAATTTAAGAAAAAATATTAAAATTGTTCCTGCACCAAAAAGATACTATCCATACAAAAATATTGCTGCACATATGATTGGTTATGTTGCACGAGCAAATGAGAAAGATGTAAAGAATGACGCGTTAATTGATCTCATAGGATATACAGGAAAAACAGGACTTGAAAAATATTATAATACCTATCTGGAAGGTACTCCAGGAGAAAAAGAGATTAAAGTAAACGCAAACAACCAAGAAGTAGAAGAGTTGAGTTATAAAAGTCCTGATGAAGACAGAAAACTAAAACTCAACCTTGATATGGAGTTGCAAAAGTATATTTCTAAACTTTTTGAAGGTAAAGTAGGTACAATTATTATTATGAATGTTGACGGTTCTATATTAGCTGCAGGAAGTTACCCAAATTATGATTTAAATATATTTGTCTCAGGGATGACATACAAAATGTATGATAAGCTCTCATCAAGTCTTGATCATCCTTTTACCAATAAAATGGTACATGGATTATACCCTCCAGGTTCAACAATTAAACCTCTTTTAGGATTATTATATATAAGTACGGATTTAAATGAACATTGGAGTGTTGATTGTCGCTCGAACCTAAAACTCGGCGGAAGAATTTTTAGATGCTGGAAGAAAAAAGGACACAGACATACAAATATAACCAAGGCTATACGTGAGAGTTGCGATGACTTTTTTTATAAAGGTAGCTTAGTTTTAGGAAACAAAAAAATGAGTGCAGGCTTGAAGCGTTACGGTTTTGGTGCAAAAACAGGTGTGGATTTACCCAATGAATTTATAGGTGTTGTACCATCACGTGAATGGAAATTAAAAAAATACCATAAAATATGGAGTATCGGGGAGACGGCAAATATGGCAATCGGTCAAGGTGACTTTTTAACCACACCTATACAAATTGCAAGAGAAACGGCACTCATAGCAACTGGAAAACTGCCTACACCACATTTTATACAAATGATTGGTAATGAAAAATATAAAACTACTTATACGAATGTACTTAATTCTGTTGAGTTGAAAAAACTTCCTATCATTCAAAAAGCGATGTATGAGGTATGTAATTCTCCTCATGGAACGGCTACAAATTACTTGCATTCCAAAGTAGTTATAGCAGGAAAAACAGGAACGGCACAGGTTGTTGGGATAAAGCAGGATATTGAAAAAAGAAAGCAGGAGCATGAGCTTTCCTATTATAAAAGATCACATGCTTGGTTTACTACATATGGACCATATAAGCATCCTCAGTATATTGTGACGGTTATGGTTGAACATGGAGGACACGGTGGTCACGCAGCAGGTTCTATTGTCTCTGACATATATAACAAGCTTTTAGAACTTGGTTATATAAAGAAAAAGTAGCTTTTAAGCAAATGCATTTTGAATAAAAAGAGCTAAAATCGTAAGAAGAAATATACCACCGGCTTTATTGTAAAGCTTGTTTGCCAAGACAAAAAGCAATGCGATTGATGCTGCTGCTAAAATTAGCATATCAAATTTTGTAGCTGCAAGGTTTACGCTGAGTGGATTTAAAAGCGCTGCACCGCCTAAAACCATAGAGAAATTGGCTACATTTGAGCCTATAATATTTCCTATACTCATCTCCGCATGGCCTTTTTTTACAGCAACAAGTGATACCACAAGTTCTGGCAAAGAGGTACCTAAAGAGATTAAAAACAGACCGATAATCCATTCGCTTACATGTAAGCTTCTTGCAATATTTGTACCGCTTTCAACAACAAAATTTGCTCCGCCAATTGTGAAAATAAAACCGATTCCGAGTAACACAATACTTTTAGACCAGTTAAACTTTTCTTTTTCCAATTCTTCGTCAATTTCAATTTCCAGCTCTTCTTTATTGCTGCCAAACAAAAATATAAGATAAGAAACCATCATGAGTAAGAATAAAGCACCGTCAATACGGCTGATCTTTCCATCAAGTGCCATAATAAAAAAGATAACCAAAGGCACTATAACCCAGGCACTGTCTTTAGAAAAAAGGTCTCTATCTGGATTCATTGATTTTGCTATCATGAAAACGACACCCAAAACCAAAGTAATATTAAAAATGACACTACCAACAACATTAGCAACTGCCATATCGCTTTTTCCGTGTGCCGATGCCACCAATGAAGCTGCCATTTCCGGCAGAGATGTTCCGAATGCTACAAGTGTTGCACCAATGACAAAATGTGATATATTAAAATGAAGCGCAATTCGTTCTGACTCTTTAATGATGAAATCAGCACCGTAAATCAAAGCAGCCATTGCGGCTATAAATATAATATAATCCATTATATTCCTTGTGTTCTGACGATTAAACTCTTAGGAAGATTCAGCTCGTTTATGAGTCTTTCTTCTTCTTGTCTCATTTGACCCTCATCTGTTTCATGATCATACCCAAGCAGATGCAAAAGTCCGTGTATAAAAAGAAGCGTCAACTCATCTGCTTGCGTATGTCCCAATTCCTGTGCTTTTTGTAGAACAAAATCCTGCGATATAACAATGCTTCCAAGCGGAGTCATAGGCATATCTTCATAAGGAAAACTAAGCACATCAGTCGGTTTGTCGATATTTCTATACTCTTTGTTGATTTGGCGTATTTCATCATTTGTTGTAATGATAAGTTCAATATCTTTATCTGTTACATCATTAGCAATATTTTCTAGTAGTGTGTTGTTTACTTCGAGTGAAGTTTTGTTATCAATATCTATCATAAGTGGAATTATAGCAGATGTAAAACCATCTGCCAAGAGAGAAGGGAGATGTTTAACCTGTTATGTTAATATTACCGCCCACTCCCGTTTTTTGTGCAGTTATTTCTTTTGATTGTTCTTGTGCACTTTCTATGATTTTTTCTATTTGCTGAGCCTGAACATCTTGTGCTTTTTTCAAAATGTCAACTTGCCCTACGCCACCGGATAAACTTTGTGTTGAAGATGATACTTCCATGATTATCTCCTTATTATCTTTATTACAGAGTATATAACTTAATTCTTTTAGTTAAGATTAAAAAACATCTTTAGTTATGGTAAAATTTTATCATGAAAAAAGAAAATAAAACAAACAAAAAAGCTGTATGTATCATGAGTGGGGGTATGGACTCTACTCTGAGTGCGTACATCATGAAAGATGAGGGTTATGAAATCATAGCCGTTCACTTTAATTATGACCAAAGAACACAGGCAAAAGAGCTTGAATGTTTTGAGAATATTTGCACAAGCTTACATGTAAAGCAAAAATATATTTTGGATTTGGACTTTTTCAAACAGCTCGGTGCCTCTGCATTGACTGATAAAACAATAGAAGTTCCGACAAAAGGAGTAGAGAAGGGCGTTCCCGTAACCTATGTTCCTTTTAGAAACGGTATCTTTTTATCAATGGCGGCGGCTATAGCGGAAAAAGAAGGTGCGCAGATAATAAGTATCGGCGTCGTTGAAGAAGACAGCAGCGGCTATCCTGATTGCAGGGAAGAATATATAAAAGCGATGCAAAAAGCAATAAACTTAGGCACAAAAGATGAAACAAATATAGAAATAAAAATGCCTTTGGTACATCTCAAAAAATCTCAAATTGTGCAAGAAGCATTGAAGTTGAATGTTCCTTTGGAATTAACTTGGAGCTGTTATAAAAATGAAGAGAAAGCCTGCGGTGTTTGTGACAGCTGCAGACTTCGCCTAAACGGCTTTGAAGCAGCAGGTGTGTCCGATCCGATTGCTTATGAATAAAACCATTACATGTAAAGAGTTAAGTGCAGAGTTAATATATGCTCCAAAACTTAAACATAGTTATATTAAAGTAAATCATGACTCAAGCATAGTTATAAAA